>CANQXJ010000003.1 GCA_947627795.1 uncultured Clostridia bacterium | reverse complement strand
TTCCCCGACAACCCGATGTCAACAGGATTTCGTAGGGGCGAACCGTGTTCGCCCGCAAGGCTTCCCCTTGAGGGGAATCTGTCAGCGTAGCTGACTGATGAGGTGTAGCTGCGAAGCAGCGTTATTGCGCTAAATCATAATTTACATCCCACACAATATAATAATACCAAATCCTCCAAATGTCAATAAAAAATTAGCACTCAACGCCGTCAAGTGCTAACAATTTACAATTTATTCATAATTTTAAATATATCCGTACATACCTCTGACGGAAACCTCGCCCGAGCTGACCGTTATTCTGCCCTCGGGCGTGTCCACTATCAAAGAGCCGTCGGATGCAATTCCCGCCGCCATGCCGTTAATTGATTTATTTCTGTAAACGACGTTCACCTCGCGCCCAATCGTCACGCACATCTTCTCATATTCCGGCAGAATGTTATCGAGCCTGTTTTTTAAAAACTCCTTGTAGAGAGCTTCAAACTCCGTCAGGACAGATTGCACAATTTCGGCTCTTTTATGCTTTTTTCCCGTTTCAATCAGAAGAGACGTGGCGCGCTCGGCAAGCTCAGCGTCAAATTTTTCCGTGTTGACGTTAATGCCTATTCCGCATACGACATAGCTTATCATATCGTCCTCGGCGGCAAGCTCGGTGAGGATCCCGCATATTTTTTTCGAGTTTATCACAACGTCGTTGGGCCATTTTATTATAGCGTCGTTCCCGACCGCGCGGCACACTGCAAGCCCCGCTATAAGCGTGATCTGTGAAATTTCATCGGGCGGTATGTCGGGCTTTAGAAGAAGCGACATAAATATCCCCTCCCCTCTCGGCGACGTCCACGCCCGTCCGCGTCTGCCCTTGCCGCCGTTTTGTGTTTCCGCGATAAACAGACTGCCGTCGGGCGCGTCATGTTCTGCTTTGGCGCGGTCGTTTGTCGAGTCTGTTTTGTCGAAATAAAATATGTTTTTTCCTATAAATTCAGTTTTAAGTCCGTCCGAAACGGCATCCGGAGTCACAGAATCATGGTTTATCAGACGATAGCCTCGGTTCGTGACGGACGCGATTTCATATCCGTCATTCCTGAGTTTTTTAATATGCTTCCAAACCGCCGCGCGCGATATGCCGAGCTGCTCACTGATGGTTTGTCCCGAAACATATTCCCCCTCTTTTTTTAATATGGCAAGAATTTTATTTCTCATTATCATCAATCCTTTCGCGTTATTATTATATATCTGTCCAAACAAAAAAGCAACAAATATATTTTTTTCTGACAAAAAATAACAATTTTTTTCACAAATCCATAAAATGATATTGACGTATCAGCTAAACCGGAGTATAATAAATCTTGAATATAATATCATTTTATATACATTTGGGGAGATATTACTATGGATGAAAAATTGGAAATCGAAAATCCGTCCGCTTTGGAGCCGGACACATCGGATTCCGATGATGCCCAATCGGAATCCAAAGCGGATGATATTCAAGACACAGAAGAACTCAAGACTTATGTTGATGATGAAATTGATGATTTTACTATAGAGGAAAAACCCGAGGAAGAGGATCCCGAAGACGCATCGGATGAAACCCCCTCAGAAGTTCCGGAAAAGAAAAAAATTCCGCTTAAACCGATAATTATTTCGGCAGCCGCGGCGGTGCTCGCCGCATTGCTCGTATACGGCGGAGGGGCGTGGTATTACAGCAGTAGGTTTTTCTTTAACACTACAATAAGCGGCTCCGACTGTTCAAATCTGACCGCGGAAGAAGCAAGCGAAAAAATACGTTCTGATATAAATGATTATAAATTTGTTCTTCGCGAAATAGACGGCGCGGAGGAGCAAATAAACAGCGGAGACATATCCCTCGAATATACGGCGGTTGACGGAATCGAAGAGCTTAAAAAAAAGCAAAATCCGTTCAAATGGTTTATTATAGAGGATGAAACACGCAATATGACAGCCGAACGCAAGATTTCTATGGACGAAGAAGCGCTCAAAAAAAAGGTTGATACGCTCAAATGCGTATCCGACTCCGAACAGAGCATGAATGGAATGACGGAAAAAATAAGATATTCGGGCGGAGCGTACCATATTGACAGTAACGGCGCAAACAATATTATAAGCCGCAGTCTGCTGTATGATAAAATTAAAGCCGGAATAGAAGATCTGTACCCCGGAATGTCGCTTGAAGATGAAGGCTGCTATGTGGGCGCTGAAAATGAGGACAGAA
Source organism: uncultured Clostridia bacterium (assembly GCA_947627795.1). Classification (GTDB taxonomy): domain Bacteria; phylum Bacillota; class Clostridia; order UBA1381; family UBA1381; genus CANQXJ01. The sequence continues at coordinate 75,979 of CANQXJ010000003.1, read as the reverse complement.
TGAAGCCCGCTTTGGAACGGATGAACACATATGTATCCGCCAAGGTAACATACGATCACGGCAGCGAAAACGTTGTGCTTGACGGGGACACAATAAGCAATTGGGTTTCGATAGGATCTGACTATAAGGTTACGCTTAGCGACGGCATGATTAACGAATATGTGTCCGACCTTGCCGACAAGTTCAATACCTGCGGAAAAAGCAGGGCGTTTACAACCTCCAACGGCAGCAAAATAACTGTCAGCGGCGGTGATTACGGTTGGAGAATTGACATAGGAGCGGAGGAATCGGCGTTGACCGAAAACATAAAGAACGGCGAGCAGGTTGAGCGCGAGCCGAAATATCGCCAGCGCGCGGCAAGATACGGTCCTAACAACGATTTATCTAATACATATGTTGAGGTAAGCATAGGCGGTCAGCACGTATGGGCATACAAAAACGGAAATCTTATAGTTTCCACCGACTGCGTTACAGGCGATCCTACAAAGAACCGTTCAACTGACACAGGCGTTTATTATATTAAATATAAGGAACGGAACGCCACGCTAAAGGGCGAGGATTACTCAACACCGGTAAGCTATTGGATGCCGTTTAACGGCGGGCAGGGGCTGCATGATTTGAACCGAGGCGCGTACGGCGGCAGTATATATAAGGGCAACGGTTCTCACGGCTGCGTAAACCTCCCGTACGGTGCGGCGCAGACGATTTACGAAAACTTCCCGTCCGGCACGCCGGTTGTGGTATATTAAATCGAAACAAATAATTCCCCCAATTTTGGGGGAATTATTTGTTTATGTTTTATTTTCAGAAATTGATTTGAATTTTTCTCCGGCTGTTCCGATTTTCAGCACGACATCATCGTTTATAGTTACCGAATCACTGAACGCCCAATGCCGCAAGCTCCGTTATTTCGCACGGCTCGTCGTCGAGCAGCTGAAGCTTTATGGAGTTTGTGTACTTCGGTACCGGGAAGATGAACGTCTGCGCGTCGGTGCTGCCGTCGCTTGACGAATTGATTACTACCTCCCAGCCGTCGCGGTTCGTCATGTCCTTAACGTCCTCCTCGGGGATGTCCTGACGCGTCGATACCTTGAACGGGTGCTTTTTATTGTCCGCGAATTTCACGATTACCGCGCTTATGGGCCATTTGTCGGTATGCATCATAATTATGCCCTTGCCGCTCGATTTCCATGATGTGCTGTAATCGAAATCGCACGCCAGCTTGCCGTCGCCTTCGCTTGCGTATACCTCTTTCGCGGTTGACTGCGTTCCCGCCATCTTTTCGCCGTTTTTGTATATCTTGCCGCTCTTGGGCTGCATTGCCTTCGTGCTCTTAATCGTTTCAAGAGCCGCGTCCTCGTGTGGTTCTACTGCGATGTCGCTTATCGTTATAACGCCGTTCGGCTTCCAGTCTACGATTTTATTAATAGCCTCAGCCGCAGCTCTTAATGGGATAAACATTCTGTCGCTCTTTATTTCCGGAGCCGTATCCATCGTCTTAGCCGCGCCGTTTACCGTGTAATCCGTTTTGCCGGTCGTCATTTTAACCTCAATGCCCGGGCACTGAATAGTCGCTGTGCTTGTCGTGTCATCCCACGTCACATACGCGCCGCAAGCCTCCGAAACGAAGCGGAACGGAACCATTGTCCTGCCGTTTTCCACATACGGAGCAAGCGCGTTGTCGCCGCCGTCGATATAGTACGGAGCGCCGTTTATGAGCGCCTTCGGCTCGCCCGTTGCAAGCTGCGTAACATCGCCCTCATACAAGTCGGCAATATTCCATTCCTTTTTCGCAAGGTCGGGGTTTGTCGTCTTGTTTCCGCTTGCGTCAACGGTGTAGATCTGCGGAACGGGGATCGTTTTCGTGTCGTAGCCCAAGCAGTAGTCAACGTGCGTCGGCTGGTTGTAGCCCACGTTCTGAACGGCTACCGCGTCGCGGTACTGATTATCCGACATGAGCGTCGGTAATTTGTAGCTTGTCGGGATCGTCGTCGTGTAAATTCTCAGCTCCGAATTGTCGAGAGTCGGATAAATTACCTCCTCGCGCCAGTCGCCGAGAATATCCGCTGTAAGCGACGGATTCGACTTCGCCGAGTTGTTCGAGTGGCACTCTACAGCCGAGAATATGTCCTCTACCTTATATGTGTACGGGTTGTACTTTGAAATATTTATTCCGTCGAGAACCTCGCGTCCGAGGTCGCCGTCCCACCACGCGAAGAAATTCGCGGGGATACTGTAATGATCCGTTATAACGCTTCCGTCCGACGCGATGAGAAGTCCTATCGACGACCAGCTCTCCGCGCCCGGATGCGTCGGATCTATATCGTCGCTGCCGCCGCGTCCTACGTCAAGGCTTGTTTTCGGCGACGACCACAAAATCTCGCCGGTGCGCGCGTCCTTCATCTGATGTCCGTATTTGCCGCTCTCGTGTACCGAGAAGATTTCAAGTCCCGGGCGCGACGGAACGAGGTCTCCCATATGCTGCGCGTCGCCGTGAGCCAAATCTACGTTACTGTACATCGGCTTGCCGTTATCGTCATATGTTGTGGAGCCGTATATGATCTCGTCCCTGCCGTCATAGTCAACGTCGCCTACACAGAGCGAGTGATTTCCCTTGCCGCGATACGGGAGCGATTCCTCCTTCGTCATAAAGTCCGTATCGAAAATCCAGTCGTTTATTATTTTGTTGTCAACCATCGTGTACGCCGCGAGGACGGTCTTGTCATAGTAGCCTCTCGCGAACATCATTGACGGAGTTTCGCCGCTTTCGTAGAATACGCACGCGTTGTAGCGCTCGGAGCGGTTGCCCCAGTCGTCGCCCCATGAATTTACGTTCCATGAAACACCGTCGCGCTCGCCTGTTGTCTGCGGGTAATAATCCGTCGTGTCGATAACCGCGCCGGTCTCGCCGTCAAATACCGTTAAATAAAGCGGTCCGTCGAGGTTTTTGCCTATGTCGTTGCGCCAATCCTTGTTCGGATCGCCTATAACAGTGCCGTCGCCAGCTACGGTGCCGTCGGCGGTGCGCATCGCAACCTCGGCTTTGCCGTCGTTATTGAAGTCCGCGCAGAGGAACTGCGTGTCGTGCGCGCCGCTGCGGACGTTAATTCCTAAATCTATTCTCCAGAGCTTCGTTCCGTCGAGCTTATACGCGTCGAAAAGCGTGTTGCCCGTCGCTCCCGAATGAGAGCTGTCGCGCGAGTTGGACGGATCCCATTTGAGGATTATTTCAAGCTCGCCGTCGCCGTCGAGATCTGCGGTCGACGCGTCGTTCGCGATATAGAAATATTCCTCCTCTGTTTCGGGATTGATCCTCACCTTGCCGCCTGCGGGAACGTCGAGCTTAATTCCTATATAGTCCTTATCGAGAAGCTTGACTTCCTCGCACTTTTCGCCCTCTGTTCCGTTTACTACAGGCGCGACCGAATAAGCGTCGCCCGCCTTCGCGTCGTAGTCGATATAATTCGTCTTGTTCATCGGCTCGTCGTTGAGCTTTTCGCCGTTTTTATAGAGATTATATCTCGTGTCCGCGCTCTCCGTTCCGAGCCAGCGCCATGAGATAAAGCCGTATGTCTCGGCAGACACGGCTATAAGACCTCTGTCGAGAGTTTCCATTCTGCGCTGAATATTCGGACGCGCGTCGATAAGCTTCTGAGTTTCGCTGCCGTTTGATACGTTAGTATAAACCGTGAGCGGATCGGGATCTGCGGGAACATCGCCGATTTGCGTATATTCGCCGTCAGCCGTGTCGTTTAACAGCTCCTCACCGTCGGCGGTTATCACGATATTGTCAACATACGCGTAAACGCCCGGATCGGTCTGATATGGGGTGTAGCCGATACGCGTTACGGGCGCTTTCGTTTCGGAATAAGCGTATTCCTTGCCGTCGGCTTCTATGTATTTTTCGCCGTCCTTGTATATCGTCATTGTGCTGTTCTTCCATTCGAGCTTAAAATTGTGCCATTCGTTCTTTATCGACACATATTCGCCGCCTTGGGTAAACTTTTTCTCATCGTTTATAAGTCCCTCGGTTATGGACGTCGAGCCGCTGTCGGGGAAGAAGTAAATTCCCGTCATGCTGCCTTTGCCGAACATATCGGTCGTTCCGGTGTAGAACGCGTAGCGGAAGCCTTTCGACATTCCGTACCAGTCGAATGAAACGCTCCAGTCGCTCTTCATTTCGTATTTGCCGTCCTTCTGCTCGTAGAGATATTCCGACGGGACTTCGATATACGGGTTCACGCCCTTTTGAGCGTCGTCGCCTCTGTTTGTCGAGAATCCGTCAAAATAAAACACGTTTCCCTTGTCCGCGTTCGTCGGATCAGCCGTAACCTCAAGACTGCCCTTGCCGCCGTAAAGGCTCAGGGGAGAGGTTTCAGCCGAAACAGGAATTGTTCCAAGCGTGCCGAAAAGCAGCGCCGCCGCTGATATGACGCTTATAATTTTCCTCATTTTCATCGTTTTTGTCCTCCGATAATTAAAATATATATTAAGTATACCATTTATTATCAATAACGTCAATATAATGTTTTGACTAAATTTTCAATTTTTGTGATTTTATTTGACAAAAATTGTGGACATTGCACATAAAATATGATATTATATATTTAATAAAATAAAATAATAAAGGAGGCACATTCATGAAACTAAAGGACTTCCGTTATGACGGAGAGAAGAAATTCAAGCTGTCGGATTACCCGACCGAAGTTAAAGGCATAAAAGAGCATAAAGAAGAGCTTCTGAAGAAAACCGCGGAAAATATCGCGAAAATCGCCGAGCTTCAGGACAGACTCTACGCGGACGCGAACGAATCGGTACTGATACTCTTCCAGGCGATGGACGCCGCAGGCAAGGACGGAACAATAAAGCACGTAATGAGCGGTATCAATCCCCAGGGCGTGGACGTATACAGCTTCAAGCAGCCCTCGTCCGACGAGCTTGCGCACGACTTTATGTGGCGTATTCATTCACGCACGCCGCAGCGCGGTAAGATTGCGATTTTCAACCGCTCCTACTATGAGGACGTTCTTGTAGCGAGAGTGCATAAGCTCAACAAACAGTACCATATGGCTGACCGCTGCATCGCTATGGACACGGGCACATTTTTCAGCAAGCGTTACAAGCATATAAAGAATTATGAGGAATTCCTCTTCGACAACGGCTGCCGCGTGGTAAAGATTTTCTTGAATGTATCGAAGGATGAGCAGAAGCGGAGATTCCTGGAGCGTATCGACAATCCCGCGAAAAACTGGAAATTCTCATCGTCCGATATAAAGGAGCGCGCGCTGTGGGACGATTACATGAACGCGTACTCGCTCGCGATTGAGAACACCGCGACGAAGGACTGTCCGTGGTACATAATCCCGGCGGACAAAAAGTGGTATATGCGCCATCTCGTATCCGAGGCGGTTCTAAAAGCCTTGCAGGACTGCAAGCCGCATTACCCGAAAATGCCGAAAAAGGAAAAGCTGCATCTTCTCGATTATAAGGCGATGCTTGAAAACGAAACAGATTAAACAACTTATATAAAAGCAGGCGCGCGCGGATAGTATCGGGCGCGATTGATCCGCGCGCGTACGGCAAAAATACATAAATATTTTTATACTTTAGTAATAATAAATATGCATGGAGGTATAAATGAAATCAATCTCAAAAGTTACTTACTGTTTTGTGGTATTATTCATTGTTGTAGTGCTTGTATGCATATATAATGATGGACGGATTCCGTACAATATACAAAAAGTGAGTACACCACCGATAAGTCTAATAGAATACTATACCGGTATAAAATTTCCTGACGGAACAAAAGTTAACAATATTGATTATATTCATTCTATAAATCATGAAGATACATTTTATGATGGTGAAGATCATATTGAAGCGACATTGTTAATTCCGTCTAACAAAATTGACAATATATTTCCGGAGAATGGAAGGGATTATGAACATAAATCTGCAAACTGTCCTGTATATGTAGATGATAAAAGTATTGATTTTTCTTACAAAAAATATAATGCGGTACGGCGTTGGGGATATAAAACTCAGAGGACAATTAGTTTCTGTATTATGGAATCAAACAATAATGTCACTCCGGTACATATCAATATTGGTACTCTTGGCTGGTATTTGTGGGATAAATGGAAATTGGGGGGGATGGACTGACAAGTATATGTCAGTTGGACATTTCTCATGACATCTTGCTATATTGATAATTACTCCGTGGTAAAAATATCTAATTCATAAGAAAATTGGAAGCTGTAATACTCTGTTTCCCATTTTTATCAATTATATTATTTTTATCGATTATATGCATCGTATTCGCAAATATACCTTGCACAGATGTGGCAAATAATTGGCAGAAAATTGGCACAATTGTATTGTTTACATGAAAAAAGAAAAGTGTTTTAGTAGTAGTGTCCACAAATGGGAAATGCCGAAAATAGTTTAACGATTATGAGATTTTTCTTTTATGCCAAATTTAATGTCTTATCACATTCTTACATATGAAATACCGGTAAGACATAAAAAATAATAATTTTGCACGTCCGGCAAAATACATAAATATTTTTTCTTGACTTTTGAGTTGATACATGGTATACTGTTTAAGTAATTTTGATAAACCACGCCGACGTGGTGGAACTGGCAGACGCGCCGGACTCAAAATCCGGTGATAGCAATATCATGCGGGTTCGACCCCCGCCGTCGGCACCAAGCTGAAACAGCTCTGAGCCTTGCGTTTTGAGCTGTTTTTTTTAATACTAAAAATCGCAGCGTTATGCGGTAAAATAATGGATATGGGTTGCAAAATTGACGTAAGCTTTGCAAAAGCGACTTAATCTCCTATTGCTTTTAATACGGTTTGGTGGTATAATGTAGCAAATGGGAAAGGAGAGATTTTTATGAAGGTTTTACTTATTAACGGAAGCCCCCGTAAAGAGGGCTGCACATATACCGCGCTTTGCGAGGTTGCGAAAACTCTTGAGGAAAACGGCGTTGAAACGGAGATTTACTGGGTAGGCGCGAAACCTGTTGCCGGCTGCATTGCTTGCGGCAAATGCGCGACAACCGGAAAATGTGTGTTTGATGATGATGGCGTGAACGATATTGCGGCGCGGCTTTCGGAGATCGACGGAATTGTTGTCGGCTCGCCCGTTTACTACGCAAGCCCGAGCGGTCAGATCGAATCATTCCTTGACAGACTTTTCTACGCGGGAATCGGCTTTGACGGGAAACTCGGAGCTGCTGTTGTAAGCTGCCGCAGAGGCGGAGCTTCGGCGGCGTTTGACGCGCTTAACAAGTATTTCATGATGAACTGTATGCCGGTGGTATCGTCGCAGTACTGGAATCAGGTACACGGCAACACTCCCAACGAGGTAAAAAAGGACGAAGAGGGTATGCAGACAATGCGCACGCTCGGAAGAAACATGGCGTGGCTGTTAAAATGCATCGAAAAGGGACGCGAAAACGGCGTTGAAGCGCCGAAACGCGAGCCTGTTGCACGGACAAATTTTATAAGATAAAAAAACGGGGCTGCGGCGCAAATTTTGCCGCAGCCTCCGTTTTTTTATTCCTTATCCGCGTCGAGGATTTTTTTAATATACTGTCCCGTGTACGACCCCTCGGTCTTCGCCACCTTTTCCGGTGTGCCGGACGCTATGAGCCGTCCTCCGTTGTCGCCGCCTTCGGGGCCTAAGTCTATGATGTAGTCGGCGGTTTTTATCACGTCAAGGTTATGCTCTATCACGATTACCGTGTTGCCGGCTTCGACGAGCTTGTCCAGTACGTCCACAAGCTTGTGAACATCCGCCGTGTGAAGTCCCGTTGTCGGCTCGTCGAGGATGTAAATCGTGCGTCCGGTGCTGCGCTTTGATAATTCTGTCGCAAGCTTTACGCGCTGAGCCTCGCCGCCGGAGAGCGTTGTGGAGCTTTGTCCGAGCTTGATATAGCCGAGCCCCACGTCCTGCAGCGTGATAAGCCTGTCCCTGATTTTCGGGACGTTTTCAAAAAACTCGACCGCTTCGTCAACGGTCATTTCGAGCACCTCGTAAATGTTCTTGCCCTTGTAGCGCACCTCAAGAGTTTCGCGGTTGTAGCGCTTGCCCTTGCAGACCTCGCACGGAACATATACGTCTGCTAAGAAGTGCATTTCAATTTTCTTTATACCGTCACCCGAGCACGCCTCGCAGCGTCCGCCCTTTACGTTGAAGCTGAAACGCCCCGCGTTGTAACCGCGCATTTTCGCTTCGTTGGTGCTTGCGAAAAGCTCGCGGATGTCGTTGAAAACGTTGGTGTACGTCGCGGGATTCGAGCGCGGCGTTCTTCCTATCGGGGATTGGTTTATGTCGATTATCTTATCGAGATTTTCAATGCCGGTTATGGCTTTATGCGCGCCCGCTCTCGTGTTTGCGCGGTTTAAATCGCGCGCGAGACGCTTATATAAAATCTCGTTCACAAGCGACGATTTGCCCGAGCCCGACACGCCCGTAACGCAGGTGAACACTCCGAGCGGGAATTTTACGTTTATATTTTTCAGATTATTTTCAGCCGCGCCCTTTACCTCGAGCCAGCCTGTGGGCTTGCGGCGTTTTTTCGGTATCGCTATTTCAAGCTCGCCGCTTAAATATTTGCCCGTTATCGAGTTCGGACACTTCATCAAATCGTACGCTGTGCCCTCGCCCACTACCTCGCCACCGTGGATTCCAGCGCCCGGTCCTATGTCTATGATATGGTCAGCCGCGAACATAGTTTCCGTGTCGTGCTCGACCACTATTACGGTGTTGCCCAAATCGCGCAGGTGCTTCAATGTCGCGATAAGGCGGTCGTTGTCGCGCTGGTGAAGCCCTATGCTCGGCTCGTCGAGAATGTATAAAACGCCCATAAGTCCCGAGCCTATCTGCGTCGCGAGCCTTATTCTCTGCGCCTCGCCGCCCGAAAGCGTGCCCGATGAACGGGAAAGTGTGAGATAGTCAAGTCCCACGTCGAGCAGGAATTGAAGCCTTGCCTTTATCTCCTTTATAACCTGCGCCGCGATAAGCATTTCGTTTTCCGTGAGTTTTAAGCTGTCGATAAACTCCATTTCCTTGCGTATCGGCATACACGTCAGCTCGTAAATATTCACGCCGTTTACCGTTACGGCGAGAACCTCGTCGTTGAGCCTCGCGCCGTGGCATTTCGTGCAGGTCACGTCGCTCAAATAATGCTCTATCGCGTAGCGCGTGTAGATTGAAGTCGTGTCGTGATAGCGCCTTTCGAGGTTGTTCACAACGCCCTCAAACGCCATCATGTAGCTGCCGCTGCCGTAGCCGCGCGTATATTCCATTTTAATTTTTTCGCCCTTCGTGCCGTAGAAAATAACGTCCTTTATCTCGTCGGACAGGTCTTTAAACGGCGTGTTTATGTCGAATTTATAGTGCTTTGCGAGAGCGGTATAATACATATGCGCCATACTGCTCTCGTCGTCGGAGCTGTTCCAGCCCGAAGCGCGTATCGCTCCGTCGATCAGGCTCTTGTCCTCGTTCGCGACGAGCAGCATCGGATCTATTCTCGACGTGCTGCCCAAGCCGTCGCACTTGTCGCACGCACCGTAGGGATTGTTGAACGAGAACAGACGCGGCGTAAGCTCCTGTAAGCTTATTCCGCAGTCGTCGCAGGCGTAGTTTTGGCTGAACGAGAGCGTTTCGCCGTTTATGATCTCGACAAGCACCACGTCGCCCGTCAGCGCCATCGCATTTTCAAGCGAATCCGTCAGGCGCTTTACTATGTTTTCGCGTATAACAAGGCGGTCTATCACTATTTCGATCGTGTGCTTGAACGTCTTTTTAAGGTCTATATCCTCGCTCAGATCGTACATCTCGCCGTCGACCTTGACGCGCACATATCCGCTCTTTTTCGCAGATTCGAACACCTTTTTATGCTCGCCCTTCTTCCCGCGCACCACGGGAGCGAGTATTTGTATGCGCGTTCCCTCATCGAGCTGCATAACTCTGTCCACGATTTGGTCTATGCTCTGTCTTTTGACTTCCTTGCCGCATTTCGGACAGTGCGGTATGCCGATGCGCGCGTAAAGAAGGCGGAGATAGTCGTAAATCTCCGTCACCGTTCCGACCGTCGAGCGCGGATTTTTCGACGTGGTTTTCTGGTCTATGCTTATCGCAGGCGAAAGTCCGTCGATATAGTCAACGTCCGGCTTTTCCATCTGCCCCAAAAACATTCTCGCGTATGACGAGAGCGACTCGACGTAGCGCCGCTGCCCCTCCGCGTAAATAGTGTCAAACGCAAGCGAGGACTTACCGGAACCGGAAAGTCCTGTCAGTACCACAAGCTTTTCGCGCGGGATCACCACGTCTATGCCTTTTAAATTGTTTTCCCTCGCGCCTTTTATCACAATGTCCTTTGCCATTTCGCACCTCTATTGTAAATAATATGAACCGTTGTCCTGCTTACGGATAAACATATCGCGTTTTTCCTCCAGCATTTTTCGGTAATCCGCAAGCATAGAGCCTGCGAAAAGCTGCTCTATAAACTCGTCCTCCGAATAAATAAGTTTACAGTTGTCGATTATTTCAACGCGCTCCGACTCGCAGAACTCGCGTATATCGAGTATTTCCGAATGAATGTCGATCGCCTTTGACAGCTCCTGTTCCGCATCATACAGCTCCTGTATCGTTATGTTGCCGTCGCAGAAGCATATAAACTCAGCGCCGCCGTCGTATTCCGACAGATAAATTATCGGCGTGAGCACTCGTTTTGATATTATTTTTACAGCCTTGTCAATTGTCTTTAAGTCCATATCAAATTTCCTTCTCAAGCTTTCTTATATGATCGCGTATCTGCGCCGCTATTTCAAATTCAAGGTTTTCCGCCGCGATCATCATCTGACTTGTAAGCTCGGCTATAAGCTTGCGTGTTTCCGCTTCCGACTTAAGCTCTTCGCTCTTATCTGCGAGCGGCGTTAATGATTCGATTATGCCGCGTATCTCCTTCTTTATCGTCCTCGGCACTATGCCGTGCGCCTCGTTGTACTCCTGCTGGAGCTTGCGGCGGCGCGCCGTTTCGTCTATCGCCCTTTGCATTGAGCCGGTAACGGTGTCGGCGTACATTATAACCTGTCCCTCGGCGTTTCGCGCGGCTCTGCCTATCGTCTGGATAAGCGACATCTCGCTTCTTAAAAAGCCCTCCTTATCCGCGTCGAGTATCGCGATAAGCGCTACCTCGGGAATGTCGAGTCCTTCTCTTAAAAGGTTGATTCCGATAAGCACGTCAAAATCGCCCGCGCGTAGGTCGCGTATGATTTCGGTTCGCTCTATCGTGGAAATGTCCGAGTGCATATAACGCACGCGCAGTCCCACGCCCTTTAAATAGTCGGTCAGATCCTCCGCCATTTTTTTCGTGAGAGTCGTAACAAGCGTACGGAAGCCCTTTTCATTGCGCTTGTTTATCTCCGCTATCAAATCGTCTATCTGATGCTCCGTCGGGCGGACGAATATTTCCGGATCAAGAAGCCCCGTCGGGCGTATAACCTGCTCGGCTATTACGGTCGAATGCTCGTACTCGTACTGCGCCGGTGTGGCGCTTGTGAATATCACCTGATTCAAATGCGCCTCGAACTCGTCGAATTTGAGCGGTCTGTTATCAGCCGCGCTCGGCAAGCGGAAGCCGTAGCGTATCAGCGTTTCCTTTCGTGCCCTGTCGCCGTTGTACATACCGCGTACCTGCGGTATCGTGACGTGCGACTCGTCTATTATCATCAGATAATCCTCGGGAAGATAGTCTAAAAGCGTGTACGGCGCGCTTCCCGCCGCGCGTCCGCTGATGTGTCTTGAATAATTTTCTATTCCCTGACAGAACCCAATCTCTTGGAGCATCTCCAAATCGTACCGCGTGCGCTGCTCTATCCGCTGCGCCTCTATGAGCATATCGCGCTCCTTGAAATAGCGCACCTGCTCCTCCATTTCCGCTTCTATCGCGCCGAGGGCAAGCTTCATTTTGTCCCCCGTCGTGACGTAATGCGACGCGGGCATTATGACGGCGTGCTGCCTTACTCCTATGATCTCGCCCGTCACGACGCTTACCTCGCATATGCGCTCTATCTCGTCGCCGAAAAATTCCACGCGTATCGCGTTTTCGCCGTTGTTCGACGGGAAAATTTCTATAACGTCGCCGCGTACGCGGAACTTGTTTCTTACAAAATTTATATCGTTGCGCTCGTACTGCATATCCACGAGCTTTTTTAAAATTTCGTCCCTGTCTCGCTCCATACCGACGCGCAGCGACAGCATGAGGTTTTTATAGTCCTCGGGATCGCCCAAACCGTATATGCATGAAACGCTCGCCACGATCAAAACGTCGCGCCGCTCGAACAGGGCGAACGTCGCGCTGTGGCGGAGCTTGTCTATTTCATCGTTGGTGCTCGCGTCCTTTTCAATGAACGTGTCCGTCTGCGGAATATACGCCTCGGGCTGGTAGTAGTCGTAATACGACACAAAAAACTCGACGCAGTTATTCGGGAAAAATTCCTTAAACTCGCTGCATAGCTGCGCCGCGAGCGTCTTGTTATGCGCGAGCACTATAGTCGGGCGGTTGATCTCGGCGATAACGTTCGCCATCGTAAATGTCTTGCCAGAGCCCGTAACGCCCAGAAGCGTCTGGCATTTTTCGCCGTTTCTTATCCCGTCAACAAGCGTTTTTATCGCCTGTGGCTGATCGCCCTGCGGCTTGAAATCCGATACAAGCTCAAATCTGTCCAATCATAACACCTCAGTCCGTTACAATATTTCTTACAAATATATGAACGCGCCGCGCGTTGATCGACGTGTACATCTCTATATTATATCTCACCGCGCGCTGAATATCACGGCAAACTTCGTTTATATCGCAGCCGTATTTAACCGCGAGAGTCATATCTATATGCACCCCGTGGGTAGTTTTCCTCAGATTTATGTTAACTATTTTCGCTACCTCCGAAAACTTCTCCGTTTCATGGATAGCTATAGCTATTATAACCTTATCCGAAATTGTATAGTCGCCCATGTAGCTGAAGGTGGGGCGGACTATTGATTTATCGGGTTCTGTGGGATCTTCGGAATCGAGGTTCCTTTGGAGCCTACGGAGCGGATGCAGGAAGTATCCCGAAAAATCCTTTTTTATCTCAAATGTCGGCACGGGAATTACGTGCTGACCTTGATTTGTGCGCATCTCATGAGCAAGCTCCATTTCCTCCTCGCTTGCCACGTCCTCTATATGTATAAATTCGGAAATCTTCGGCAGCTTCAGTTTGGCGGCTATTTTTTTCGCCATGTTCTCGGACGTGCCGAGGATCATTACGCATGACAAACCGCTTTCATTGAGCGCCTTCGTGATCTCGGCGGCATACGCGTCGTTCATAAAAAGAGCATGCTTAACAGAGGCGATCCTCGTCGCCTCTTTTTTTGCCGACGTGCCCGCTATGACCTTGCCGTGGGATATCAGAAGCCCGTCGTCTATTATTCCGTCCGCGCCGCAGCGTCTTGCCACCATGACGCTTCTGTAGCTTTTACCCGTACCGCTCGGTCCGGTAAACGCTATTACTTTCATAAATATACCTCTCTTTTATTCCTCGCCGCGATGACGTATATTGTATGATAAAATCATAAGCGAGTCGGAAAAATGCACGTTTTCGACAGTTACCTCATCGGGCAGCTCAAGCTCGGTATACGAGAAATTTAGAAGCCCCTTTATACCGCATTTTGCAAGCCTTTCCGCCGTTTCCTGCACCGCAGATTTCGGCACGGTAAGTATGCCTATATCTACGCGGTTTTCCTTTATAAACGTTTCCAACTCGTCTACCGGCATAACCTTTACGCCGTTCACCGTAGAGCCGATTGTTTTTTTGTCATTGTCGAACATTCCGACAAGCTTAAAGCCGCGTTTTTCGAACGCATTGTGATTCGCGAGCGCTCTGCCCAAGTTTCCCGCGCCTACGATAATCATAGTGTCGTGGTCGTGAAGCCCGAGGATCTCGCCCATCTCGTTGAAAAGATGCTCAACGTTATAGCCGTATCCCTGCTGCCCGAAACCGCCGAAATAGTTGAAATCCTGACGTATCTGCGAAGCCGTGACGTTCATCTTTTCGCTCAGAGCATTCGACGAGATACGAGTGATATTCTGATTAAGAAGCTCACCCAAATATCTGTAATATCTCGGCAGCCGCTTTATAACCACTTCCGGTACTTTCTTTTCGCAATCACTCATCCCATAAATAATTCCTTTCAGTATAATTATTTTTTGTAATTATATCATATGAATTCTATTTTGTAAATTATTTTTTTATCACAAAAACGCGAAAATTTGTTCTGTTTTTATTATATACTATTATATTTTGATTTGTCAAGAGGAATAATGAATATAAATATTTTAATTGAAATTATTATGACGGTATGGTATAATTTACTAAAATAATTCTACGGAGAAAATTATGGAAAGAAACGAAATGATACAAGGTAAGCTTTCGTGCAGCGCGAAAGGATTTTTCGGATTTGTCATTCCCGACGAGGGAGAGGATATATTTGTGCCCGGTGAAAAACTTGGCGATGCGTTAAACGGCGACACGGTGCTTGCGCGCGAGGAACAGCCCGCAGACGGTTCGCGCCATCGCGAGGGGTACATTGTAAAGGTACTCGAGCGCGGGAACAAAACCGTCGTCGGCGTGATTTACAAGAAAAAAGAAGGCACGCTCAGGCTGCGTCCGGACAGCAGACAGTTCTACAATAAAATAAAAATACGCCCTGAGAACTCAATGGACGTTCAAATCGGTATGCGCGCCGCGGCTGAAATTACGGAATACGCTCCCGACGGCAGCATATACGGACGCGTCGTGTCTGTTCTCGGAGCTGAAAATTCGCTCAAAAGCTGCGTGGAAGGAATCCTTATCGAGAACAAAATAAAGACCGATTTTGACGTTGAAACGCTCACGGCGGCTTATAAAGTTCCCGAAACAATTCGTCCGCGCGATTTGACCGGCAGGACGGATTTGCGGAACAGGATCATTTTCACTATAGACGGCGACGACGCGCGCGATTTCGACGACGCTGTTTCGCTCGATATACTCGAAAACGGCAACTACCTGCTCGGCGTTCATATCGCTGACGTTACGCACTACGTAAAATCGGGTTCTCAGCTCGATAACGAAGCGTTTGAGCGAGGCACGAGCGTGTACCTTGCGGACAGAGTCATTCCGATGCTGCCGGAGCGGCTTTCAAACGGGATATGCAGTCTTAATCCGAACGCGGACAGGCTTACGCTGTCGGTGTTTATCGAGGTTTCGCAGTCGGGTGAAACGGTCGGGCACAATCTTGAGGAGAGCGTTATCCGCTCGTGTGAGAGAATGACGTACAACAACGTTAATGCCATGCTCGAGCGCGGTGACAAATCGCTTTGCGAGCGGTACGACCATATCCTCCCCACTCTGCTCGAAATGGAAAAGCTCTCCGCTCTGCTGCGCAAAAAACGCGTAAAGCGCGGCTCGCTGGATTTCGATTTTCCCGAAGCGGAAATTATCGTTGACAAAAACGGTGAGCCGATTGAGATTGTAAAGGAGGAACGCGGCGTTTCAAACAGAATGATTGAGGAATTCATGCTTCTCGCGAACGAAACGATAGCGGAGTACGCGTACTGGTCGGAGCTTCCGTTCGTGTACCGCACGCACGAGCCGCCCTCTATCGACAAAATCGCGGCGTTCGGCGATTTTATAAAGAGCTTCGGTTTGACGCTGAAGGGCAAAATCGACGAGGACAACCCCGTTCATTCAAAGGAGCTGCAAAAGATACTTGACACGGTAAAGGGAAAGCCGGAGGAAAGGCTTGTCGCATCGACTATGCTGCGCTCGATGATGAAGGCAGAATATAAGCCCGTAAATCTCGGTCATTTCGGGCTTGCGGCAAAATACTACTGCCACTTTACCTCCCCTATCCGCCGTTATCCGGATCTCTCAATACACCGTATCTTAAAGGAATTTATAAACGGAAGGCTCAAAAGCGGACAATTTGAAGCGTTCGCGACGCGTGCGGCGCAGAATTCAACCGATATGGAAATTTCCGCCGAGCATACCGAGCGCGACGTTGACGATTTGATGAAAACGGCGTATATGGCGAAGTTCTTGGGCGAAAGCTTTGACGCGGTAATCGCGAACGTGACGGGCTTTGGTATGTTTGTCGAGCTTGAAAACACCGTGCAGGGTTTAATCAGGCTCGAAAATATGACAGATGATTACTATGAGTTCGATGAAAGGTCAAATTCGCTTCACGGCAGACTGAGCGGCAAATCGTACAAAATCGGCGGCGCGGTGCGCGTGACGCTTATAAAGGCGGACATACTTTTGCGTCAGATCGATTTCGTATTGGAGGAGCATTTCGAGCCGAAAATGATAAAGAAGCCGAAAAAATCCGTTAAAAAGCTTGCCGCGCACAGAAAGGTAAAACACAGAAAACGCAAAAAGAGTAAAGGGAATAAGGAAAATAATGGAACAGTTTGAAATAATCGTGCCGACGCTGTTCGGCTTGGAATCGTTCGTGTCGCGCGAGGTACGCAGGCTCGGGCTTGAAACAACCTCCGTCGAGGACGGGCGCGTGACTTTTAAGGGTGGCTGGCGGGACGTCTGCCGCGCGAATATAAATATCCGCACGGGTGAGCGCGTGCTTATAAAAACGGCTGAATTTACCGCGAAAAGCTTTGACGAGCTTTTTGAAAAAACAAAAGCCGTAGATTGGGAGCGGTGGCTCCCGAAGGACTGCGCGTTTCCGGTAAAGGGACACTGTTTAAAATCGCAGCTTGCCAGCGGGCGCGACTGTCAGGCGATAATCAAAAAAGCCGTCGCGGACAGGCTTTCGCAGAAATACGGCATAGAGTGGCTGCCGGAGGACGGCGCGCTTTATCAGCTTCAGTTTTCAATCATAAAAGACCGCGTTACGCTGATGATAGACACATCCGGCGAGCCGCTTCATAAGCGCGGCTACAGGCGGGTTTCAAATCTCGCGCCGCTTCGGGAAACGATAGCGGCGGCGATGGTCACTATGAGCTATTGGAAATTTGAATATCCGCTCTGTGATCCGTTCTGCGGCTCGGGCACTATCCCAATTGAAGCGGCAATGTTCAAGCGCAATATCGCGCCGGGGCTTAACCGCTCCTTTGCGTGCGACAGCTTTGAACAAATCACAAGCGCAATGCGCGAAGCCGCTTATGACGAAGCAAAATCGTTTGAAAGAAACACTCCGCTCGACATAACCGCGATTGACATCGACTCGTCAACCGTCGAAATCGCAAAGGAAAACGCGCGTCTTGCCGGAGTGGACGACGCGGTAAAGCCAATCGTCGGCGACGCGGTGAAATTTATGTCCGACAAGCCCTACGGCACGATAATATGCAATCCGCCGTACGGAGAGCGGCTCGGCACGGAAAAGGAGAGCCGCGAATTGTATAAAAAAATCGGAAAAAGCTTTTCAAAGCTCGATAAATGGTCGTATTATATTCTGACGTCCTGCGAGGATTTTGAGGACCTATTCGGCAGAAAAGCAAGCAAAAAGCGCAAGATTTACAACGGTATGCTAAAATGCAATATATACCAGTATTTCGGCGAACGTCCGCCGAAAATGTGAGGAGGAAAATTATGTACATAGATACAGAACAGGTAAAATCGCTCGTTTACCGCGCGAAGGATATTATTTTTGACAAGACGCTCGCTCATTCGATTAAAGAAAAAGGACGCGCCGATTTTGTAACAGCCGTTGACACCGAAGTTCAGACAATGATCGAGCGCGAGCTTCACGGACTTTATCCCAATATACAGCTTCTTGGCGAGGAAGGCGCGCGGCATTTAATAGATCCAGACGGCTCGGTATGGATACTCGATCCCGTTGACGGCACAACAAACCTGATATACGACTATAAAATGAGCGCCGTGTCACTCGCGCTGTATTCCGGCGGCGAGGTCGTAATGGGTATTGTGTACAATCCATTTACGGATGAAATGTTCACAGCCGAAAAAAGTAAGGGCGCGTACCTGAACAGTGAAAAAATCCATGTTTCGCAAGCCGCCTCCGTGTCGGAAGGTCTTATTTCAATCGGCACGTCGCCGTACGAAAAGGAGCGTGCTGACAGGAATTTTGAGGTGTTTAAAAATATTTTTAAGTTATCGCTCGACATACGCCGCAGCGGTTCAGCCGCTCTTGATTTATGCTATCTCGCCGCGGGCAGAACAGACGGATATATGGAGCAAAATTTGAAGCCCTGGGATTTCGCCGCCGGAATGCTAATCCTCTCCGAAGCGGGCGGAACGGCAACCGACTACAGCGGCAATACGCTAAATCCGCTGCAAAATTCGGACGTACTCGCGTCCAACGGCAAAATCCACCGCGAGCTGATAGAGTTTTGGAAATAGGTATAAGCGGACAACATACGAAAGCATCACAACGGATTTTTATTCCGTTATCAGCCACGGTTCGAATGTCAGATAATCCGCCGCGACAAGCCTGTATTCTATTCCGTCTGCCACACCCTCAACCGCGCTTTTGTGCGCCGGACCGTGAAGGTGTCCGTAGAAGCATTTTTTTACTCCGTATTTTTTCATCATCTCCGTAAACGCGTTCGGCTCGCGCTGGACGGATAACGGCGGATAGTGGGTAAAAACTATTATTTCATCGCACTCCCCCGCTGTTTTTATTGAAAGCTCCAGCCGCTGCACTTCCCTTTCGAATATTTTTCTGTCATCGTCGGAAAAGCTCTCCCACGACGGGTTGAGCCAGCCGCGCGTTCCGCATATCGCGATGTTTTCATATTTGTAGGAATTATTGTGCAGAAAGTCTATATCGGAAAAACCGCCGTCCGATATGAATGTGCGCAGCTTATTCAGCGTCGTCCACCAATAGTCATGGTTGCCCTTTAATAAAATCTTCCTGCCGTTCAATTTATTCAGAAATTCAAAATCCTTATACGACTGTTCGAGATAAGTCGCCCACGAAAAGTCGCCCGGCATTACAACTGTGTCGCCGGGCTTTATTTTACTTTGCCAATTATCCGCAAGCCGCTCCACATAGCCGCTCCACGCCGCGCCGAATATATCCATCGGCTTGTCAATTCCGAGCGGCAGATGCAGATCCGCGATTGTGTACAGAGCCATACGCTCCTCCTTCTAATCAAACAGCGATACCTGATCGGCATCTGGCAGAGTGTCAAAGCAGCCGTTTGCCTCCAAGATATCAAGCATCGACTTCGTTATTCCTGTTCTTATGCGCAAATCCTCGACTGTCCTGAATTCGCCCTTTTCGCGCTCTGTCATGATACTCTCCGCGGCTGTGTCGCTCATGCCGGGGAGCGAGTTTAAAGGCGGTCTGATACCCTCCGGGGTCTGCAAAAAATGCGTCGCGTGCGATTGGTATAAATCTACCTTTACGAAGTTTATTCCGCGCGCGTACATCTCGATGCAAAGCTCCAATATCGGAACGAGGTTCTCCTCCTTCGGAGTTACCGTTCCGTCGCTCTTTTTCTTCTGTATATCCTTAAGAGCAGCGCGCGCCGTATCCATGCCGTTCGCCATTATCGACGCGTCAAATAAATCAGCTCTTACCGAGAATGTCGCCATATAAAACGCTTCGGGGTAGTGCACCTTGAAATACGCTATCCTGAACGCCATTGTTACGTATGCTACCGCGTGCGCCTTCGGGAACATGTATTTTATCTTTTTGCACGAGTCGAGATACCACTCCGGTACGCCCGCAGCGCGCATTGCTTCCTCGTCCTCGGGCTTTAAGCCCTTGCCCTTTCTTACCGCCTCCATGATTCTGAACGAGTGTCCGGCTTCTACGCCTTTTGAAATCAGATAAATCATAATATCGTCGCGGCAGCAAATGGATTCGGAAAGCGTCGTGACGCCCTGTTTTATATAATCCTGCGCATTGTTGAGCCACACGTCCGTGCCGTGGGAAAGTCCCGAAATTCTCACAAGCTCCGAAAATTTTGTCGGCTTTGTGTCCTCAAGCATCTGACGAACGAATTTTGTGCCGAACTCCGGCACGCCGTATGTGCCTAAGTTTGTGCCGATGTCATCCTTGAGCTTGAGCGCCTTATTCGAGGTGAAAAGACTCAGCGTTTCCTTGTCGTCAAGCCGTATCTTCTGCGCGTCAACTCCCGTTATATCCATAAGCATTCGTATTACCGTGGGATCATCGTGTCCCAGCTCGTCGAGCTTAAGCAGGTTTTGGTCGATTGAGTGGTAATCGAAATGCGTTGTTATTATTGTTGAATTCGGATCATCCGCGGGATGCTGAACAGGGCAAAATTCGTGGATATTGTTAGTATACGGCACGACGATTATACCTCCCGGGTGCTGCCCGGACGTGCGTTTTACTCCGACGCAGCCCTGCGCGAGACGGTTCATTTCCGCGTTTCGCATTGTGATCCCTCTGTCCTCGCAGTAACGCTTTACATAACCGAACGCGGTCTTTTCCGCAACCGTACCGATCGTTCCGGCGCGGAAAACAAAGCCCTCGCCGAAAAAGGTTTCCGTATATTTATGGATAATCGGCTGATACTCGCCGGAAAAATTCAGGTCAATGTCCGGCTCCTTGTCGCCCTTGAAGCCGAGAAATGTTTCAAACGGTATATCATGTCCGTCCTTGTTATACGGCGTGCCGCATTTGGGACATATCTTGTCGGGCAGGTCGCAGCCTGAAATGCCGGCGCTGTCCTCGACAAATTCCGAATTTTTGCAGTTCGGGCAGATATAGTGCGGCGGAAGTGAATTTACCTCCGTTATGTCCGACAAAAACGCCACGAACGACGAGCCTACCGAGCCTCTCGAGCCGACGAGGTAGCCGTCCTGAAGCGAGTGCCTTACAAGCTCCTGCGCTATTCTGTACATTACCGAAAAGCCGTATGTCGTGATTGAGTGAAGCTCCTTATCAAGCCGCTCCTGCACGATTTTCGGCAGCGGATCGCCGTATATTTCCTTCGCCTTTTTCATGGAATCGTTTACTATTCCCTCTTCCGCGCCTTCTACGACCGGAGGGCATTTTTCCTTCGGGATCGGGCGCACGTTTTCTATCATATCCGCGATTTTGTTTGTGTTTGTGACAACAACCTCATATGCCTTTTCTTTTCCGAGATACTCGAATTCCTCAAGCATTTCCTTCGTCGTACGCAGATACAGGGGCGCTTGGTTATCCGCGTCCTTGAAACCCTTGTAATTCATAAGTATCTTTCTGTAATCCGCGCCTTCGGGATCAAGAAAATGCACGTCGCAGGTTGCGCATACAGGCTTGTTGTATTTCTCGCCGAGCTTTACTATACGGCGGTTAAAATCCATAAGCTGCTCGTCGGATATGACTTGCGGGAAATCGTCGGAATATTTCATATACGCATTATTTCCAATCGGCTGAATTTCAAGATAGTCGTAAAATTCAACCATATTCTTTAATTCCTCGTCTGTTTTTCCGTCAACTACCGCGCGGAAAAGCTCGCCCGCCTCGCATGCAGAGCCTAAAATAAGCCCCTCGCGCTTTTCAACGAGAAGACTGCGCGGTATTCTCGGTGTTCTGTAGAAATAGTTCAGATGCGACGCGGATATCATCTCGTATATGTGTCTCAGTCCTATCTGATTCTTCGCTAAAATTATAATATGATAAGCCCTGTTTTTCTTCGCCGCGCCGCGCAGGTCAAAGTGGTCGTTAAGCTTTGATATTTCGTTAATTCCCCGCAGTTTCAGCTCGGCAAGCATTTTTACAAATGCGTCCGCCGTAGCCTTCGCGTCGTCTACCGCGCGGTGATGGTTATCGAGAATAACATTCAGGTTTTTCGCAAGCGTGTCAAGACGGTGATTGTTCCATTCCGGGTACATGCAGCGTGCGAGAATAAGCGTGTCGAGCACGCAGAAATCATACGGAAGTCCGTTCCGCTCAGCCGCTATTTTGATAAATCCGGTATCGAACGCGGCGTTATGTGCGACGAGAACGCAGTCCTTCGCAAACTCGAAAAAACCGCTGAGTATTTCGCCTATCTTCGGCGCGTCCTTTACCATTTCGTTACTTATTCCCGTAAGATGCTCGATATTCTGCGGTATCGGCTGACAGGGGTTTACGAAAGTTGACCACCTATCGGTGATTTTTCCGTTTACAACCTTCACCGCGCCGATTTCGGTTATCGCGTTTTTCCTTTTGTCAAGTCCGGTAGTTTCTATATCGAACACGACAAACGGCGAGTCTAATGTTTCGTTCTTCGTGCCGTAAACTATTTTCGCGCCGTCGTCAACCATATAGCCCTCCACGCCGTAGAGAACCTTTATTTTCTCGTTCAAATCCGACGCTTTCATCGCGTCCGGATACGACTGCACCACGCCGTGGTCGGTAATCGCGATTGCCTTATGTCCCCAGTCTATAGCGCGGGAAATAAGCGCCTTAGCCTCGGAAACTCCGTCCATAGCCGACATCTGCGTGTGCAGATGCAGCTCGACGCGTTTTTCCTCCGCGTCATCCATACGCACCGGAGGCGCTTCTATCTCGGCTATATCGTTAATCATAACAACCGCCTCATGCGCGTATTCATCATACTGCGCCTTACCTCGGCAAACTACATAAATTCCGCCGCCCTTCACGCCGGATTTGAGAGTGGAGTACAATTTTTTAAACGGTCCGTCGTCATCTTTTTTCGTAATAAACATCTTTCCCGAAATTGAGTCGGTGTTGTCGGTTATGTCCATAGTTAAAAGATGGTATTCCTTGCTTGTTTTCTTGGACGTAATCTCCCTCTCGTCAACAAAAAAAACCTTGCCCGAAAACGTCACCCGGCCGGAGTTTTCGCCTATTGACGAAATCGGCACGGTGCTGTCCTTTATAGGTCTTCCGTAGAGCATATCTCTCACATCCGCGTGACCGAGCGTTTGTCTTGCCGCGCGCGGAGCCTCCTGTCCGCGGCTTTGCGTGATTTCATAAACCATAGTATTCTTAGCCGCGTTGTCATGCACTTCCGCCGCCGTCACAATAACCTTTTGCAGGTTGCAGGCTTTTTTAACAGCTTCGCCCGCTCTGTCCATGGCATAACGAGAAACGCCGCTTTGAAGTATAAGCTTCATTTGGCGTTTCGATTTCGACAACATTATTTTTTCAATAGCAAGATTAGCCAATTCCTCGTCCGTAATGGCAGGAATAACCGTTCCGAGTTTCGGTTTCAAACCGTTTCAATCCTTTCTGTAATTATGCGGGGATAAATATAAATTATGATTTAGCGGTATAAGCCTCCCTTGTCAAAGGGAGGGGGACCGCGTAGCGGTGGAGGGATTCATTTTTTAAGTTAGCGAAAGAATCCCCCAGTCAGCTACGCTGACAGCCCCCTTTGACAAGGGGGCCTCTCGTAGGGGCGGTCATTGGCCGCCCGCCGCGCTGCATTGGGAACGGGCGGCCGCTGACCGCCCCTACGCCTACGCCGCCGATACGTACATAAATCATAATTTATCCCATCATCTAAAATATCCAACGCCCGCCTCAAAGAGCTTTTGGTTTTTATTTCCCGGCACATTAACCGCCGTATTGTCAAGCGTAGATCTCTCGCTGTGTCCCATTTTGCCGAGCACGCGTCCGTCGGGGCTTGTTATGCCCTCGATCGACGATACGGAGCCGTTAGGGTTCCATGCTATGTCATACGTTGCCTTGCCGTCAAGGTTTACATATTGCGTCGCAATTTGTCCGTTTGCCGCCAGTTCCGCGACCTGCTCGGGCGACGCTATAAAGCGTCCCTCGCCGTGCGATACCGCGATTGTGTGGATATCTCCCGCATTCACGTTCGCGAACCACGGTGATTTGTTTGACGCGATTCTTGTTTGTACCATGCAAGAAACGTGCCTGCCTATCGTGTTAAACGTAAGCGTCGGCGAGCTGCCGTCAAGGTCGAGTATTTCGCCGTACGGCACAAGTCCGAGCTTGATAAGCGCCTGGAAGCCGTTGCAGATGCCAAGCATAAGCCCGTCGCGGTTTTTTAGCATATTCATAACAGCGTCCTTCACAAGCGGATTGCGGAACGCCGTCGCGATAAACTTACCGCTGCCCTCCGGCTCGTCGCCGCCCGAGAAGCCGCCCGGGATCATCACTATCTGCGAATTGTTGATACGCTTTTCCATCTCGCGCATCGAATACTCTACGTCGCTGCCGCTTAAATTTCTGATAACGAACACATCCGCAGCGCCGCCCGCGTCCTCGAAGCAGCGAGCCGTGTCGTACTCGCAGTTTGTGCCCGGGAATACGGGAATGAATATTCTCGGCTTTGCGAATTTCTCCGATGCGACCGTGATACCGCGCTTGTCGTATGTGTACGTTTCCGGCTCTGACGCGAATTTGCCCGCCTTTGTCGGGAATACCTTTTCAAGCGGTTTCGTCCACGCGTCGATCGCCTCGTCAAGCGAGATCTTTATGCCGCATACGTCGATCTCCGCCGCGCCGGTCGTTTCGCCAAGCTCCACAATTTCGGGCATATTATCGTCTGTTGTAAACAGCGCCGTCATATCCTCAACTTCCAAAACTATAGAGCCTATCGGCGCGCCCCAAATATCCTCAGAGCTTATATTTTCATTAAACTTAAATCCTATCTTATTTCCGAACGCCATTTTTGAAATCGTTTCTGCAAGACCGAAGCCCTTTACGACGCTCGCTGAAAGGATTTTTGCGCCCGCTTTGATCTGCTTGCCCTTTATTTCAACCGTTTCCTGAGGCGTGTCAAGGAAACGCACCAAATCGTACATATTTTTCAGCTTATCAAAATCGGGCATATCGTTTTCATCACGCTCGGCTTTGAGCATGATTACGGTCGAACCCGCCTTTTTAAACTCCTGCGACTTGACCTTGTCCGCCTTTACGGAAGCGACCGCGAACGACGTAAGCGTTGGCGGTACGTCAAGGTCGTTAAACGAGCCGCTCATCGAGTCCTTGCCGCCTATCGCCGCGATACCGAGTTCTAACTGCGCTCTGTACGCGCCCATCAACGCCGCGAACGGCTTACCCCAGCGCTTCGGATCTGTGCCGAGACGCTCAAAATATTCCTGGAAAGTCAGATAAATCTTCTTATAATCCGCTCCGAGAGCGACAGCCTTTGAAACAGACTCAACGACCGCGTATGCCGCGCCGTGGTACGGGCTCCACTTTGAAAGCGTGGGATTGTAGCCGAACGTCATAACGGTAGCCGTGTTAGTCTTGCCGCCCTGCACCGGCACTTTCGCAGCCATTCCGTCGGACGGCGTAAGCTGATACTTGCCGCCGAACGGCATAAGTACGGAATTCGCGCCGATGGTCGAATCGAACCGCTCGCAAAGTCCCTTCTGTGAGCATACGTTCAAATCCGACAAGACACCCAGCCATTCCTTCTTTATATCCGTAATTTTCTTCTCTTTGAAATATCCGTTTTCACTGTCGGGAAGCTCCACTTCCACGTCGGTGTTCTTCACCGCGCCGTTTGTGTTGAGGAAATCGCGCGAGATGTCGCATACCGTTTTGCCGCGCCAGTTCATCACGAGCCTGTTCGCGCTTGTCACAACGGCAACCTCTGTCGCTTCTAAGTTTTCCTCATGCGCGTATTCTATAAACTTTTCCGCGTCGGACTTTCTCACAACAACAGCCATTCTCTCCTGCGACTCGCTTATCGCAAGTTCCGTGCCGTCAAGTCCCTCGTACTTTTTCGGCACTTTGTCGAGGTTGATCGTAAGACCGTCCGCAAGCTCACCTATCGCCACGGACACGCCGCCCGCGCCGAAGTCGTTGCAGCGTTTTATAAGCGTCGTGACCTTTTCATTTCTGAAAAGGCGCTGAATTTTGCGCTCAACGGGCGGATTACCCTTCTGAACCTCGCTGCCGCAGGTGAGGACGCTCTGCTCCGTATGAGCCTTAGACGAGCCTGTAGCGCCGCCTATGCCGTCGCGTCCCGTTCTGCCGCCCAAAAGTATGATAACATCGCCCTCCGACGGCACTTCGCGGATAACGTTCTTCTTCGGAGCCGCGCCGATAACAGCGCCTATCTCCATGCGCTTCGCAACATAGCCCTCGTCGTAAATTTCCTGTACCTGTCCCGTCGCAAGACCTATCTGGTTGCCGTACGAGCTGTAGCCCGCAGCCGCGCCGCGCGTGATTTTCCTTTGCATAAGCTTGCCCTGAAGCGTGTCTTTAAGTGAAGTGCGCGGATCGCCGCTTCCCGTTACGCGCATCGCCTGGTACACGTACGAACGTCCCGACAGCGGATCGCGGATCGCTCCGCCGAGGCACGTAGCCGCGCCGCCGAAAGGCTCGATTTCTGTCGGGTGGTTGTGCGTTTCGTTCTTAAACATGATAAGCCAGTCCTCGTCAACGCCGTCCACGTCAACGGGAACGACTATCGAGCAGGCGTTTATTTCCTCGGACTCGTCTATTTCCTTTAAAAGTCCGCGTTTTTTAAGCTGCTTGACGATGATCGTCGCCATATTCATAAGACAAATATCCCTGTCGGGCGCGTATAATTCTGTCTTTGCTTTTTTGTATTCCTCATAGGAATCGCGGATAATATCCGCGTATTTGCCGTCGCTGATCGTGACGTTGTTTATGCGCGTCGAAAACGTGGTGTGGCGGCAGTGGTCGGACCAGTATGTGTCTATCATGCGAAGCTCCGTAACGGTCGGATCGCGGTGCTCGGTGTTTTTGAAATAGTCCTGGCAGAATTTCAAATCGTCCAGATCCATTGCGAAGCCCATTTTGGCTAAAAATTCGTTCATAACCGCTTCGTCCATGCCGATAAAACCGTCAACCACGGCAACGTCGTCGGGTACGATATGCTCCATATCGAGCGACGCAGGCTTGTCCAAACTTGCCTCGCGAGCCTCTACGGGATTGATAACGTACTTCTTTACGCGCTCAACGTCCTCGTCGGAAACGTCGCCTTCGAGCACGTACACCTTCGCGCTTCTTACCCTCGGGCGCTCCTTCTGCGTGAGAATCGAAATACACTCCTCAGCCGAAGCCGCGCGCTGGTCGAACTGTCCCGGAAGATACTCGACCGCGAAAACCTTTCCGCTCTCTATCGGAATATTTTCGTCATACGCGTCGTCCACGGGCGGCTCGGAAAAAATCAATCCGCGCGCCGCCACGTATTCATCGTCTGTGATGCCCTCCACGTCGTAGCGGTTTATAAGGCGCACGTTGGTTAAACCCGTCATTTCGAGGTTTTCGCGCAGATCCTCAAAAATACCCTTCGCTTCAACGTCGAAGCCGTTCTTTTTTTCAACGTAAATTCTTCTTACCTGTTCCATAAAATCCTCCTCATATGTTAAGTCCCGTTAATATCCGTTCGTTTTCGTTAACTACTATTCTTGCCGTTTTCGCATTGTCCAGCGTGAAACGCCAGCTCTGTTCGGTGGTGAGTCCAAGTACATGTGAAATGATGTGGCGCGCCGTGCCGAGATGCGTAACTATCAGCACGCTTTTACCGGCATTAGCCGCTATAATTCTGTCCGTAGCGTCGGAAATACGCTTCTGCGCCTCGTCCGAGCTTTCGCCGCCGGGAATTTTAAAGCCTGTCCAATTTTCCTGCCATTCGGCATACTCATGCGGATATTTCGATTCGATCTCCGCAAACGTCATATCGTCCCAACCGCCGAAATCGCGTTCGATCAAGCCGTAGTTCAGCTTGATTTTAAGGCTTTTTATCTCGGCTACGCCCTCCGCCGTATCGACCGCGCGCTTAAGCGGGCTTGAATAAACAGCGTCGATCGGTATACCGCGGTATTTCTCGGCGAGCTCCCTCGCCTGCTCCACTCCCGCGGCGTTGAGCGGCACGTCCTTATGTCCGAGGCAGGTATGCGCGACGTTTGAGTCCGTTTCGCCGTGGCGGACTATGTATAATGTAGTCAAAGGCTTTCCCTCCCCCGTGTTTCATACTAAATATTGTATCACAACAATGTCCGTTTTTCAATCATTATTTAACAAATTTTACGCGAAAACGAACTGTAGCATAATCATATAAAAAATCGTTCCGCACAGCACCGACAAAAGCGTGTTGTGCTTCCATTTATGCAGCAGCGCAACGAACGCCACCGCCGCTATCTCGGGTATGCCGTGGCTTTGCGACGTAAAATCCGTGTCCTTCAGACAATACACCAAAAGCATCGCCACAAGCGAATACGGCAGCACGCTTCCGAGAAACAGCACAGCCTTGGGCGTGTGCTTTGAGAAAACGAAATACGGCAGGAACCGCAAAAGTATCGTAACTCCCGCCATGACCGCGATCAAAATCAGCGAGTGCTTCGCGTCAATCATGCTTCTGCGCCTCCCTTTCCGCGTTTTCGATACGCTTCCTGAAAATGAACAGCCCTGCGCTTATGCCTATCATCGACGGAATCAGGAAGTTGTCCGCGCCGAATATGAACAGGCACACGAGCGACACGCCGAGCCCCAAATAGATTGGGATACGACAGTGCGTTAACTCCCACTGCTCCACAAAAATTATCACAAACAGAGCTGTCATCGAGAAATCAAGACCGGCTGAGTTAAACGGTATCAAGCTCGCCAAAAACGCGCCGAGGAAGCCGCCGATAATCCAGTATATTTGGTTCATTAGCGTGAGCAAAAAGTTAAAATCGCGCCTGTCCGCGCCCTTTGGCAGCCTCGGTTCAAGGCATATCAGCGAGTACGTTTCGTCCGTAAGCCCAAAAAACGCGTACCACTTGCGCCAGCCCATGTCCTTGTAGCGTTCGAGCATGGATATTCCGTAAAAGAGATGGCGCGCGTTCACCATCAGCGTCATAATCGCCGTCGATACGACTGACGCGCCCGCGCCCAGGAGGTTTACGCCGACGTACTGCATCGTGCCCGAAAAGACCGTGACGCACATCAAAATCGCCCACCAAAACGAATATCCCTTCGCCGCAAGAAGCACTCCGAAGCCCATGCCGAGAACTATGTATCCCGCCATAATCGGCAGCGACGCTTTAAATGCGGCTTTTACCGTAACCTTGTTCATACTTTCACTCTTTTCTTTAAAATAACCAAATTATTATAACATAACACCGCAGCGTTTTCAATATAAAAAACGAAATAAAATTTTTTCAAAGCCTGTTCGCGATTATATCACGCATAAAAAATATACCCGAAGCGGCATATGGCAATAAAAGCCATATGCCGCCTAATACCTGCATTATCGTTCCTAATTCATGTGTCCTGCCCGAAACCGTTTTTATTTTCCCATAAGGCAGTTTATCTCGTGCGCCGTGAGATAGCGCCAGCGTCCGAGCGGCAGGTTGCCGAGCTCCACCACGCCTATTCTCGTGCGCTTCAATCCCTCGACCTCGTAGCCGATCGCCTCAAACATCCGCCTTACCTGCCTGTTTTTGCCCTCGTGGATAGTTATCTCGATAAGCGAGTAACCGTTCGCCGCGTCGAGTATTTCCGCCTCCGCCGGAGACGTTACGAAATCGCCTATATCGACGCCGTTTCGCAGAGCGTTCATCGCGCCTATCGTCATTGAGCCCTTTACTTTTACCCAATATGTCTTGTCCATGACGAATTTAGGGTGTGTGACGCGGTAAGTAAAATCGCCGTCGTTGGTCAGCAGAAGCAGTCCCTCCGTGTCGTAGTCGAGTCTGCCTACCGGAAATATGCGCGCGTCTATATCCTGTTTGATTATGTCAACCACGGTCGGTCTGTCAAACTGGTCTTTTACGCTTGAAACATAGCCTATCGGCTTATTGAGAGCGATATAGTATTTTTTCTCGGTCACTCTCAAGAGCTTGCCGTCAAGAGTGACCTTATCGTTTCCTATCTCGACCTTAACGCCCTGTTCCGTGACTGTTTCGCCGTTGACGCTGACGCGCCCGTCGGAGATCATAACCTCCGCCGCGCGCCGCGAAGCCGCGCCGCTCATGGCGATATATTTCTGCAAACGTACAATTTCTCCCATGATTGTTTTCTCCGTTATTTTGTCTCATTTACAACCGCCGCTCTGACGGTGTTTTTCATCAGCATCGCTACCGTCATCGGTCCTACGCCGCCGGGGACGGGCGTTATCGCTCCCGCGACTTTTTCGGCTGATTCAAATTCCACATCGCCGCAGAGCTTTTTGTTTTCAAGGCGGTTGATTCCAACATCAATAACAACCGCGCCTTCCTTGATCATGTCGCCTTTTATGAAATTCGGTATTCCGACCGCCGCGACGAGTATATCCGCCGCCTTTGTTTTCTCCGTTAAATTCTTCGTTTTGGAATGGCAGATCGTGACTGTGCCGTTGCTGTGCAAAAGAAGCATCGCCTGCGGCTTGCCTACTATGTTGCTCCTGCCGACAACCACGCACTCCTTGCCGGTCACGTCGATTCCCGACTCCTTTATCATCTCCATAACTCCGGCGGGCGTGCACGGCACGAAATCGTAGTTTCCGACCATGATTTTGCCGACGTTTACCGGATGGAACGCGTCCACGTCCTTTTTCGGATCTATCGCGTTTATCACCGTTTTTTCGTCGATATGCGCCGGTACGGGGAGCTGCACGAGTATGCCCGAAATATTTTCCTGTTTGTTTAATTTGTCAATAAGCGTGAGCAGCTCGTCCTGCGTCGTTTCCTCGGGGAGAGCGTACTTTTCGGAATATATTCCACATTCCTCGCAGGCGCGCTCCTTGTTGCGCACGTAGACCTGGCTTGCGGGATCCTCACCCACGATTATTACCGCGAGCCCCGGATTTATTCCTTCTTTTTTGAGGTTTTTGACCTCCTCCGCAAGCTCCGCCTTTATTCTTGCCGAAACTTCCTTTCCCATTAACAGCTTTGCCATTTTGATTCCTCCTGTGATTTTGTTTGTCAACTATATCGCCCTGCGGCGGTTTTATCAGACATCTTTGCTGATAGCCTATCAAATCCGTGCGCCCCGTTTTCGTGAGCGCTTCGTATACGAGCGCGTAGTTTTCGGGATTTCTGAATTGCAGAAGCGCGCGCTGCATTGCCTTTTCTTTGCCCGATTTCGGCACGTACACCTTTTTCATCGTGAACGGATCAAGTCCGGTGTAGAACATACACGTCGAAATCGTGCCGGGAGTCGGGTAAAAATCCTGCACCTGCTGCGGATTTATGTTGTGCTCCTTGAGGTACACCGCGAGAGCTACCGCGTCCCGAAGCGTGCTGCCCGGGTGGCTCGACATCAGGTATGGCACGAGGTATTGCTTTTTACCTATTTGCTCGTTTATCTTATAAAATTTTTCCGAAAATTTATTGAAAATCGCGTTTTCGGGCTTGCCCATGTATTTTAAGACGTTATCGCTGACGTGCTCCGGCGCGACCTTTAATTGTCCGCTGACGTGGTATTGACATAATTCTCTGAAAAACGAGTCGTCTTTGTCGTTTATCAGATAGTCAAAACGTATTCCCGAGCGGATAAACACCTTTTTTACGCCGTCTATTTTCCTGAGCTTCCTCAGTAAATTCAAATACGATTTATGCGTTATTTCCATATTGGGACAGGGCTTCGGGAACAGGCACTGTCTGTCCTTGCACGCGCCCGATCTCATCTGCTTTTTACACGCCGGACCTCTGAAATTCGCGGTCGGTCCGCCGACGTCGTGGATATATCCCTTGAAATCGGGATATTTCATCATTTCCGTAGCTTCCTTTATGAGCGACTCGTCGCTTCTCGAGGTGACGATCCGTCCCTGATGGAACGCGAGCGCACAGAAATTGCAGCTTCCGAAGCAGCCGCGGTTCGCCGTGAGCGAGAATTTTACCTCTTTTATCGCTTCTATGCCGCCGTCCTTTTCGTACATAGGGTGGTACGTTTTCATGTAGGGCAGCTCGTAAACCGCGTCGAGCTCCGCCGTGTCGAGCGGTACCATCGGTCGGTTCTGTATCAAATATCTGTCGCCGTGCTTTTGGGCGAGCGTTTTTCCGGTGAAAGGGTTCTGCTCGTAATACTGTATCCTGCATGAATCCGCGTATGCGCGCTTGTCGCTTACGCAGTCCTCGAAGCTCGGCAGTATTACCGCGTTTTCGTCACATTCGCGCGATATATAGCACGTTCCCGCGACGTCGGTTATCTCGTTTACTGGTATTCCCGCGTTTAACTTGTCCGCGATTTCGACGATTTGCTTCTCGCCCATGCCGTACATCAGCAAATCCGCGCGGCTGTCGAATAAAATCGAGCGGCGGATCTTATCGTCCCAGTAGTCATAGTGCGCGAAACGGCGCAGGCTCGCTTCAACGCCGCCGATAAGCACGGGTATGTTCCCGAACGCTTCTTTTATTCGGTTGCAGTAGACTATCGTTGCTCTGTCGGGGCGCTGTCCGGCTTTGTTGCCGGGCGCGTACGCGTCGTCTGTTCGGCGTTTTTTGCTTACTGTGTAGTGATTTACCATGCTGTCGATATTGCCCGCAGAAACGAGCACCGCCAGTCTCGGTCTGCCCATTTTTTTGAAATCATCTGCGCTTCGCCAGTCGGGCAAAGCGATTATTCCGACCTTATATCCGTGACTTTCGAGCACTCGGGAAATTATCGCGTGACCGAAGCTCGGGTGGTCTACATACGCGTCGCCGACAATATAGAGAAAATCAAGCTCGTCCCAGCAGCGCGCGTCCATGTCAGCGCGCGATACCGGTAAAAATTTATTCTTCGCTGTCATCATAGTAATCCCCCGACGGGAAATCGGCGTGGCTCACGAGCACGTCCCTCGGCTTTGAGCCGTTCGCGCCCGATATAATTCCGCGCGCTTCCATCTGGTCGATAATTCGTCCCGCGCGCGAATAGCCCACGCCTAAGCGGCGCTGTACCATTGACGTGGAAATTTTGCCGAGCTCCACCGCGAGCTGTATAGCGTCCTGCAAAAGCGGATCGCCGTCCTCCTCGGTGTCGGGCGTTACGCCGTTTTCGCCTGTCGCGACGCGCTCTATATGCTCGGCTAAGTCCTCGCTGTAGTGGTTCTCGCCTGAATTTTCCTTTATAAATTCGAGTATACTTTCAATTTCGGGATCGGACACAAACGCGCCCTGTACGCGCGTCGCGGCTCTCGCGCCCATCGGGAAATAGAGCATATCGCCCATACCGAGCAGTTTTTCCGCGCCGCCCTTGTCGATAATCGTGCGGCTGTCAACCTGGCTCGATACCGCGAACGCTATTCTCGACGGCACGTTCGCCTTGATAAGACCGGTTATAACGTCAACGGACGGTCTTTGCGTGGCGATGATTAGGTGTATTCCGGCGGCTCTCGCAAGCTGAGTCAGGCGCACGATATAGTCCTCGACCTCCTTCGCCGCTACCATCATCAAGTCGGCAAGCTCGTCTATGATTATTACGATTTGCGGCACTTTGTCGCCGCCCTCGCTTTCCATGAGCTTGTTATATGATTCCAACTTTCTCACGCCCGTTTCCTTAAACAGTTCATAGCGGCGCATCATCTCGGCGACAGCCCAGTTAAGAGCGCCCGCCGCCTTTTTGGGATCCGTTACGACCGGAATGAGCAGATGCGGTATGCCGTTGTAAACGCCCAACTCAACCACCTTCGGGTCAACCATGATAAGGCGCACGTCCTCCGGAGAGGCTTTGAATAAAATGCTCGTTATAATCGTGTTTATGCACACGCTCTTACCCGAACCCGTAGCGCCCGCGATAAGCACGTGCGGCATTTTTGCTATGTCGCCTATCACAACGTTGCCGCCGATGTCCTTGCCGAGCGCGACGGTCAGTTTTGACTTCGCCTTCTTGAACTCGTCCGACGCTATCATCTCGCGTATCGAAACGCTCGCAACTTTTTTGTTCGGTATCTCAACGCCTACGGCAGCCTTGCCCGGGACGGGCGCTATAAGCACCGTTGTTACGGCTAAGTTTAGCGCTATGTCGTCGGCAAGTCCTACTATTTTTGATAATTTTATTCCCGCGTCGGGCTGTATCTCGTAGCGCGTTACGGTCGGTCCCTGCGTC
Source organism: uncultured Clostridia bacterium (assembly GCA_947627795.1). Taxonomy (GTDB): domain Bacteria; phylum Bacillota; class Clostridia; order UBA1381; family UBA1381; genus CANQXJ01. The sequence continues at coordinate 42,062 of CANQXJ010000003.1, read as the reverse complement.
ACCTGCAAAAGCTTTGCCTTTACTCCGAATGTGGAGAGTATGGCGATGAGCTTTTCGGCTGTTCTTCGCATTTCCTCGCGCTGGTCGCCAGATACCGGTTTTGCTTTGTTTAGAAGCGTTATCGGCGGGTATTTGTATTCTATGTGCTGCTTTTCTATCGCGTCGTTTAATTCCTTGTGGAACTCCTGCTTTTCAGTTTCCGTTATTTTTTCCGCCTTTTCCTCGGCGGGTTTTTCATTTACGCCCTTTTCCTGCAGCTTGTCCTCAATAACGGACTGGTCGGGTTTCGCGTCAGTCTCCTGCTTTAACGGCGGCAAATCGCCGAAAACCTCGGCTATGCCGTCGGAGAATATTTCCTCGCTCGCGACAGGTTCTTCCTCAATCACCTTCCGCGTTCCGGATTTCATTTTTTTGTTCGGCAAATCATGAGCGAAGTCGTTCGCCGCTTCGAGTATGCCGATGTCTGTTCCTGTCATTTTTTTCGGCTCGAATTGCTCCGCGCGTCTTTGTTCCGCGCGTTCACGTCTTTCCTCCGCGAGAGCAGCGTGCGTTTCGTACATCTCCGCAGCCACCTTGCGCGAATAATTAACTCCCATTCTGATAAGCGACGCGCCTATGATAAAGCTCAGCAAAATAAGCAGCGTGATTGAAAATATGATATACGCCGCCACCTTCTGTACCATTTCCTCCATAAACGCCGCCGTATAGCCGCCGAAAAATCCGCCGCCGAGATGATATTCCGAGCCGAACGCATACGCCGCTCCCGCCGGAATATCGCCGGAGAGCGAGATAAACGCGCATATATTAACCACCGCCAGCATAATCAGAATAAGCTTCACCCAAAATCTACCGGTATTTCTGTACCGTATCAGATACACCGAAAGCCCCGCCGCGATCGCCGGGAGAAAATACGCCATAACGCCGAACGCTCCGCAAAGCACTGATTTTACAAATCCGCTCACCACGCCTCCGTTTCCCGTGTCCACAAACATGAACACCCCGAGCAGCACCGCGATAACAGCCATCACAGCCGCGTAGGTCGGAGCGGAATTTTTTATTTCGCGTTCTTCCTGTTTTTTCGCCGCTGCCTTTTTCTTGGGCGCGGCAGCGCCGTTTTTGCCTTTCACAGCGCTCTTTTTAGTTGCCGCCATCGGACAACCCTCCTTATATAAAATGAACTTGAATGCTTGTCATACCGTTTAATTATATCATAATTTCTTCAAAAACTCCACATTTGTTACCGTATTGTAATAAAAAAAACTTATGACTGAAAAGGGCGGTTCTGTTCGCAGCCGCCTGAAATACCAAAACCGACAATACTTTTTCTAATCCGCCAATTCCTGCAAAAATCTTTTCATGTGCATCGCCGCCAGCTCCGGCACGTCCACCGGAAGCGCGTACACGGAATTGAACGAAACCGCAAGCTCCGCCGCTTCCTCCGCTCTGAAGCCGCGCAAATCGAGAATAGGTCCGTCATAATTCAAATCGTTCAGAACCCTGTTTATTTTGTTCGAGTACGCGGCGGGAATTACCGGTATTCCCATACGCAAAGCGAGAATTACGCCGTGCAGACGCACCGCTATAAGCCTCGCGCACCTCGGCAGATTTTTTAAAATATCGTCCCCTGTGTTTGTAATTATCTCCGTTTGTTCCTTATTTTTGCACAATAAAGCTATGTTTTCTGCCGCTTTAAGGTCATTTTCAAGCCCCAAATCAAACGCGAAAAGCAGTACCTTTTTGCCTGTTTTTTCAATAAAACGGTCGGTAACGTAAGCGAGCTTTTCATACACCGCTTCGTTACCGCCGCCAAGTCCGCAATATGCCGTTATGCCGAGCGCCCCCTCGCGCGGCGTATCGTAAATCATGCTGTCGGGGAGCGAAAAAGCTATATCGGGATAATATTCGCATTTGACCGATGGGATATTTTTTTTGATATAATCGTATGAGAAGCTGTCGCGCACGGTTATGAAATCGTACGCCGCTATATGACGCCGTATAAGCGTCTCCGCGCCCGGGACGGTGAAATCGCTTATATTGCAGCCGAGAATCGCTTTTTTTGTTCTGCGGCGCTTCTGAGAGATTATTTCCTTCGTTCTGTACAGAAGTCCCGTTTTGCTCCGTATCACGAACCACGAGCCCGCGACGGTACATTCGGCGTTATAGTCTCCGCCGCCGTATATATTAAAGCCAAGCTTTTTGTAATGCTCCGCCATATCCTTCGGCACGTCAAGCTGCGCGGTATGATTTTTTAATCCGTCCGCCGCGAGGCGAAGCATCAAATCGTCTCCGAAATTCCTGTCGATATAGCCTCTTAACAGAATATTCATTTTCTCTACCTCAAAAACAACTGCTTCGCCGCTTTCATAGCCGCGTCCGTCGGAGCGAGAAGCATTGCCGACAAAATCAGCCGATGCTTCGGAGTGCATTTGCGTTTCAACGCTGTTTTCAGCCATTTTCTGTACTCTGCGCTTTTTAAAAGCTCCCTCGCGCGGTCTTTGTCGGCGCCCTCGCACGCCCCCATATTGTAAACGCTTATCAGTGCCGCCGTGTACATAAACGCTTCCTTTATGCCCTCCGGCGCGGAGGATATTTCATAGCGGAAAAGGTCGTTTATTTTAACGAGCCTTTCGAGGTCGTTTTTGTGCGTTCTGCTGTGATTATCCGTCATATACGTATAGCTGTAGTACGGCTCGGAAATGAAACAAACCTTTTTCAGCACCTTGAGAGCCTCCATGTTGAAAAACAAATCCTCCGCGAAGAAACGCTTGTTGCTGCCGAATTTTATATCGTTTTCAACTATAAAACCGCGTCTGAATATTTTATTCGCGATTACGCGGCAATGAATGCACGGAGTAAAATATTTATCTATATAGTCCGCTCTGTCCGTTATCGTAACGGTTCTGTTCAGCTTACATTCCTCCTGTATATACTCGCTGCCGTCGGGGAACACGTTTCGCAGACCGCACTGGACCATGTCCGCGCCGGTTTTCTCGGCGGCTTCGTACATAGCTTCGTACATTCTTTTATCGACGATGTCGTCATCGTCGGTAAATCCTATATACTTGCCCGTCGCGAGCCTCATTCCGGCGTTTCGCGCCTCGCCCTGCCCTCTGTTAGGCTGAGATATAACGGTCAGCCTGTCGTCCTTTACGGCGCTGAGCAGTTCAAGCGTACTGTCCGTCGAGCCGTCGTTCACGACAATTATTTCTATATCCGAAAGCGTCTGAGCAAGCAGACTTTCAATGCAGCGCATAACCGTCCTTTCTCTGTTATACGCCGGCACTATCACCGACACGCGAGCCATAGTCCTTCCCTCCTTCGGATTTAATATATTTATTTTATCATATCTTGCTCCGCTTGTAAATATAATAATTGACTTTAAACGGGATTTATGCTATTATAACAGCATGGAGGTGGGTTTTATGCAGCCGTTTTTGAGCGTTATCGTACCCGTATATAACCGCGCGGAATATCTTGTAAAATGCCTGGAAAATATTACGGAGCAAACATTTACCAATCTTGAGATCATCCTCGTTGACGACGGTTCGACCGACGAAAGCGGCGATATATGCGACCGCTTTGCGGAAAAGGATTACAGAATAAAGGTTATACACAAACAAAACGAAGGCTTGCTTTTAGCCCGCAAGACGGGAGTTCTCGCGGCTTCGGGGCAGTATGTCGGCTTTATCGACAGCGACGACCTGCCCGAGCTTGATATGTACAAAAAAATGGCGGACTGCGCCATAAACTATAACTGCGACGCGGTCATATGCGATATGCTTTCCGACGACGGCGTAAATCCGTATATAATGAACGGCGCGGAGGGGCTTCGCGAGGGTTACTATTCCCTTGACGATTTGCAAAGAGACGTTTTTCCGAAAATGATGTACAGCGGAGTTTTTTTTAAATTCGGAATAATTCCCTCTCTGTGTAACAAAATTTTCCGCCGCGAGCTTATTGCTCCGCACTACGGCAAAGAGCTTCCGTATATTAAAATAGGCGAGGACGCGGCTATTCTTTATCCGTGTCTCGTTCGGTGCTCGAGTATGTATTATCTCAAGGGCAGCGCGCTGTACCGCTACCGCCGCCACGGGTCTCAGATGACGGTGCGTTTCTGTCAGGGGCTGCCGGAGCAGATTTCATCGCTTTACAGCATTTTTAAAGCCTCCGAAATTGCGGAAAAATATCCGGAACAGCTCGACTATTATTTTGCGTATATGACCAAAATAGCAATCTCCAACGAGCTGAGACCTGATAATACAGCATCGTATTCCGAGAAAATAAAATCAATACAAGCCATAATAAAGTCGGCGAAGGAACGCGGAATAATCGGCAGAATTTCGATAAAATCCATGCCTTTCGCGCACAAGATTTACTTTACTCTCGTGCGGCTCGGATTTGCGCGCACTCTCGCGCTTATGATTTCTCTCACAAAATCGGCGCGCGGCGAAAACTGACGCATAACGCCGCGCCGTTCGGGCAAAATAAAATAAAACTCGGCGTTAAGGAGAATACCGAATGAGGGAATTTAATTATACAATAACCGACGCGCTCGGCATACACGCGCGTCCGGCGGGAATACTTGTAAAAGAAGCGGAGCGTTTCGCGTCCTCTGTTACGCTCGAAAAGGACGGCAAAAGCGCTGACGTAAAACGTCTTTTCTCGCTAATGGGAATGGGCGTTAAAGCGGGTGAAAGCGTGTCGCTTAAAATAGAAGGCCCGGACGAAAACGAAGCCGCGTCCGCGATTGAAAGTTTTTTCAGAGCAAATTTATAGCTTACACAAACTAAAACGGGACTGCCTCTCGGCAATCCCGATTTTGTTTTTATATCAGCCGTTGCGGTGTTTTTCAAAGCACTCGCTGCAATATACGGGTCTGTCATGGCGCGGCTCGAACGGCACCTTCGCTACCGCTCCGCAATCGGCGCAGACAATTTCGTACATGGTTCTGTTCTGCTTGATGCTGTTCTTCCTCGCCTTGCGGCAATCCTGGCAGCGCAGAGGCTCGTTGTTAAAGCCCCTTTCGGCATAAAACTCCTGTTCTCCGGCTGTGAACGTAAACTCCTGTCCGCAATCCTTACAAACTAATACCTTGTCCTCGTACATGTCTTTCCCCTCTCATTTTTTATTTTGTATATGCCTATTTCTTTTCAAACCCGAGCGCTGCTGCCAGCTTTTTCTTGATGCGCTGAATGGCGTTGTCAACGGCTTTAACGTCCCGCCGCTCTTTCGCGGCAATTTCCTGATAACTCATTCCCTCAAGATAATGAAGCAGCACGCCGGATTCAAACTTACTTAAAGCCTTATTTATTTTATACTCAATGCCGTCCGCATTTTCACGGTCGATAAGGATTTCCTCGGGATTGAGCACCTCGCCGGCGGTGACAAACTCAAGCAGATTTGTGTCATTTTCGTCATCAAAGGCGCTGTTATCGAGCGACACATAGGAATTGAGAGGTATGTGCTTTTTCCTTGAAGCCGCTTTAACAGCCGAAATAATCTGTCTCGACACGCAAACGCCCGCGAACGTTTTAAAGTGCGCGGATTTTTTGATGTCGAAATCCTTTACCGCCTTGTAGAGTCCTATAAAACCCTCCTGAATAATATCGTCTTTATCCGCGCCGGCAAGAAAATACGTTTTGGACTTGGAATAAACCAATCCCTTATAACGCAATATTATCGCCTCAAGCGCGTCGCCGTCGCCCGACTGCGCCAGCGCGGCGAGCAGCTCGTCAGACATACAGGAAAGATTATTATTTTCGTTTTTCAACTCTGTCACCAAAGAAACCCCTTAATTAAGTCATTGAGTATTTTTATTATTTTACCATAACTAACTTTTAATGTCAAGCGGATTTTTGTATAATTTCATGAATTTTTAGTAATTTTTTGTATATTTTTGTGATATTTTTCACAATGTTACAGGATTTGACATAATCCAAAAAATAAATCCGAGGATGTTCTCCCCGGATTTGATTTACCGCGCCGTTTTCGCGTATTCCTCTATCATTTTTTTAACCATCCGCCCGCCGAGCGCGCCTGCTTCCTTTGCTGTCATCGTGCTTCCGTCCTTACCGAGCGAAAGTCCCATATCACGCGCCGTTTCCTGCTTTATGCGTTCCATGACTTCGTTTTTGCTCTTTTTCAACTATATTCCCTCCTTGCCGCTTAAGATAATCTATGCTTATCCTGTGCGGATTTCGTAAAATTATAGCCTGTAAATTTTTCCGATTTAATTAATTCATCACAATCTCATCCGCGATAAGTCTATCGCATCTTTGCTTCAGCGCACGGTTTTCCGGCGCTTCGAGCTCGGGATCGTGTTCAAGAACCATAGCCGCCGCTTCCTGCGACTGCTTCAAAATATCCCTGTCCTCGAATAAATTCGCAATTTTCATTTCGGGCAGTCCGTGCTGGCGCGTGCCGAAAAAGTCGCCAGGTCCGCGAAGCTCCAGGTCCTGCTCGCTTATATAAAATCCGTCGTTTGACATACACATCGTTTCCATGCGCTTTTTCGTGATCTCGTTATTGCCGTGGGCGAACAGTATGCAGTACGCCTGCTCCGTCCCGCGTCCCACTCTGCCCCTTAGCTGATGCAGCTGTGACAAGCCGAAGCGCTCCGCGTTCTCGATTATCATAAGTCCGGCGTTGGGGACGTTCACGCCGACCTCAATCACGGTGGTCGAAACGAGAATTTGTATTTCGCCTTTTACAAAGCCGTTCATAATTTCATCCTTCATTTTCGGGCGCATTTTGCCGTGCATAAGCCCGACCTTGAACATCGGAAAAACCTTCTGAATTTTTTCAGCCAATTCGGCGGCGTTTTGCAAATCGGTGTTTTCCGCCTCCTCGATAAGCGGGCAAACTACGTACGCCTGCATCCCCGCGCCGATATTTTTCTGCAAAAACGCGTACACGCGCTTTCGCATTTTTTCGCCGACCGCGTACGTTTTTACGGTTTTTCTGCCCGGCGGCAGCTCGTCGATTATTGAAATATCGAGGTCGCCGTAGAGAATGAGCGCCAGTGTTCGCGGTATGGGCGTAGCCGACATGATAAGCATATGCGGATTATGCCCCTTCGCGGCTAATTTCGCACGCTGCTCCACGCCAAAACGGTGCTGCTCGTCCGCGACAACAAGCCCGAGATTGTAAAATTCCACCTGCTCCTGAATTATCGCGTGAGTGCCGACGACAACGTCAGCCGCGCCGGTTGAAATCATATCGTACGCGAGCCGCCTATCCTTCGCCTTCATGCCGCCCGTGAGAAGCACGACGTTTATATCCATGCCTTTGAAAAACTCCGTCAGAGTGTCAAGATGCTGCGACGCGAGTATTTCCGTAGGAGCCATCATCGCCGCCTGAGTGCCGTTCTTTACAGCCGCGTAAATCGCAGCCGCCGCTACGGCGGTTTTACCCGAGCCTACATCGCCCTGCACGAGACGGTTCATCATTTTGCCGCTGTTCATATCCTTTAAAATTTCATCGAGAGTGCGCTTTTGCGCGTTTGTGAGCGGGAACGGCAGCGTTTTTACAAAATCGTCGGTACAGCGTGTATCCTCGAAAACTATTCCCTCGGCTTGGGTGTTCTCGCCCTTGCGGTTCAAAAGCGCGAGCTGCAGGATAAGCAGTTCCTCGAACACAAACCGCTCGCGCGCGATGTTGTAGCTTTGGAAATCGTCGGGAAAATGGATATTTCTCATCGCGTAATTTATCTCAGCCAGCTTGTACTTTTCGCGTATATAATCGGGAATATACTCCTCCAGCCGCCCCGCTTCCTTAAGCGCAAGCTCCATTGTGCGCTGGACTATCTTCTGCGTAAGTCCGCCCGTGAGCGGATATATAGGCACGATTTTACCGGTGTAACGCTCCGCTCCCGCCTTTTCGTAGACCGGATTTATCATTTCCGTTTTGCCGTAGCGGTTCTTTGTGATTTTGCCGAACAGTATATACTCGTCGTTCGTATGGAACTGTCCCTTTACGAAGCGGTTATTGTACCAAATTACGCTGAGTGCTCCCGTATCATCGCAGACGGTCATTGAGTAAATCGTCATATTCTTCCGTATGCGAGTTTCTCGGACAGGCGAAAAAACGGTTGCGCTCACGCACACCGTTTCCCCGATTTCACAGTCCGCTATTTTCTTTGTTTGTGATCTGTCCTCGTGCGCGCGCGGGAAAAAGTAGAGCATATCCTCTATTGTTTTTATTCCCTTTTTCGCGAACAGCTCCGCTCTCGCCTCGCCCACGCCCTTTAAATATCTTATGCTTTTATTTTCCATATCACTCCGCGCTCACGATGTAGTAGTACAAAGGCTGACCGCCGCGCTTCAGCGACACCTCTATTTCGTCGTCCGCGTACTTTTCCTCAAATTTCGCCGCCATAGCAGCCGCTTTTTTGTCGCGCACGTCCTTGCCGTAGTAAATCGTGAGCATCTCCGTGTCCTCGTCCACGAGCCGGCTTATTATTTCTTCAAGCACGTCGTCGATTTCCTTGCCGACCGCCGTTATATCGCCCTCGACCATGCCGAGTATGTCGCCCTTTTTGATCTGCACGTCCTCGATTTCGGTATCGCGCACCGCGAACGTGATTTGACCGGTGCCGACGTTTTTAATCGCCTTGTTCATGGCTTTTTCGTTTGCTTCCGCGTCCTTTTCGGCGTTAAACGCTATCATCGCGCTCACGCACTGAGGAACGCTTCTCGACGGAATTACGACCATTTTCTTGTCCTCGACAAGCTCCGCCGCCTGATTTGCCGCCATGATTATGTTTTTGTTGTTCGGGAACACGAATACCGTCTTTGCCTTGATACGCTTTACAGCCTTTAAAATATCGTCGGTGGACGGATTCATGGTTTGTCCGCCCTCGATTACGCGGTCAACTCCGAGATCCTTCAAAATTCCCGTCATACCCTTTCCCGCGCACACCGCGACAAAGCCGTATTCCTTTATTTCAGGCTCCTTTTTCGGCTGCTTCGGAGCCTTCGTCTTAGGCGCTTTTTTTGGCTTTACCTGCGCCTTCGGCTCGCTGTCGGGATTGTTGTCGGGTACGCTCTCCGCTTCCTTTATGATCGAGCGGTGCTGATGCTTCATGTTGTCGATTTTAAGGTTTATCATCTCGCCGAGCTTTACCGCCTCTTCAAGCACAAAGCCGGGATTGTTTGTGTGGATATGTACCTTGACGATTTCATCATCGTCTATCACGAGCATACAGTCGCCCTTCGGCGCGATCGCCTCGCGGAATGAGTCGACCTCCGTGCCGCGCTCGTATTTTTCTATGAGAAATTCCGTGCAGTATTTGAATTTTATATCGTCGGTGCTGATGCTCTCCTGAGCCTTTTTCGGCTGCGCGGGAGCGGTCGGTTCAATCTCCTGCGTGCTTTCAATAATATTTCCGCTCGTGAGATAGTATAGCGCGCCCTCGAGCACATACATCCAGCCCTGTCCGCCCGCGTCAACAACGCCCGCCTGCTTCAAGACCGGCAGCATTTCCGGAGTTTTTGAAAGAGCGTCGTTTCCGCGCTCCACCGCCGCAGTTATGACTGAGGCGATATCGTCCGTTTCCTCCGCCGCCTTTGCCGCTCCGGCGCAAACCTCGCGCGAAACGGTCAAAATCGTGCCCTCTGTCGGCTTCATTACCGCCTTGTACGCCGCCGCCGAGCCTACCGAAAGAGCCTCGGCAAATTCTTTCGCGGTACATTCCGTTTTTCCCTTCAGACTTTTTGAAATACCGCGGAAAAACTGCGACAAAATTACGCCCGAGTTGCCGCGCGCTCCGCGAAGCGTCGCAAACGACATCATGTCCGCCGCCTTTGTGAGCGATTCCGTAGGCTTTTCCTCAAGCTCCTTCGCCATAGCCGCCACGGTAAGCGACATATTCGTACCTGTATCGCCGTCCGGCACAGGGAACACGTTAAGGGCGTCCACCGCCTGTCTATTGTTATACAGATTATTCGCGCCCGAAATTATCATCCGCGCGAAATCCGTTCCGTTTAACCTGTTTATAGTAATCACCCCTATTCGTCTACCCTTACGCCTTCAACGCGCACATTCACGCTGCTTACCTTCAGTCCCACCGCGTTTTCTATGGTATAACGTACGCGGTTCACGATACTTTTGCATATCGAGTTGATATTGATTCCGTACTCGACAATGATATGCAGATAAACGGAGATCCCGTCCTCTTTAACGTCAACATTTATGCCTTTCGTCACGCTGTCGGGCTTTAAAAGATTTACGATACCGTCCTTTTTACTTCTCGAAGCCATGCCGACCACGCCATAACACTTGCCCGCAACCGCGCCCGCGATTTCGGCGATCACGTTATTCGACACAAAAACGTCCCCGAGAGAGCTGTCAGTTTTCAATACCATTTTCTTCATCCTTTCTCATGATTTGTATTCTTTTATATTATTGTACTATATTTTTCCGTTTTAGTCCATCATTTTTTACAAATTCTCTTGAAAATTTTTTTATAAATCCTTATAATATTAATATAAATCTGTAAATCACGGGAGATCATACCATGAGCAAATATACAAAGCTGACAAATTTTTTGTCGCAGCTGCCGGATTTTGTGTTCGATTACATAGAGCTTGCCTATAACGGCGAGAGCGTCAATACGCAAATCGGGTACAGCATTGATATAAAAATTTTTCTGAATTTTCTGAGGCAGTTTAAATTTAAGGATATAACGTCGAACGAGCAGTTTACGCCCGCGCATATGGAGCAGGTGACACTGCGCGATTTGAACGCGTTTCAGGCGTATCTGCGCGAATATGAAACGGACGAGATAAATATAAACGGTCAGCATATAAAGCGCGTGCGCCGCAACTCGCCTTACGGAATAAACCGTAAAATGTCGGGAATACGCGGTCTTTTCGGGTATCTTTACAAAAACGATTTAATCACGCAGAACATAACCGATAAAGTGGATTTCAAGAAAATTCATCAGAAAATGAAGCGTCCGCTATCGGCGCAGGAAACGGTGGAGCTTATAAACGTTATATACGAGGGCGAAAGCTATTTCACGGGACGCGATCTCGCCGAATATAAAAACCACAAGCAGCGCGATATAGCGCTGTTTACGGCGTATCTCGGTACGGGCTGCCGCGTGAGCGAGCTTGTAAACCTTGATATAAATGACGTGTCGTTCGATACATCTTCGTTTATAGTGACGCGCAAGGGCGGCGACGAGCAAGAAATTTTTATGCCGGTCCAAGTCGAAAACGAGCTTTTCGCGTACATGGAAGAACGGCTCAAAAACGAGAACGCTAAGGATAAAAAGGCGCTGTTTTTAAGCCGCCTCGGAACTCGCATGACGGCGCAGAGCGTTGAAAAAACGCTCAAAAAATACTGCGCCGCCGCCGGCATTACCGACCCGGACAAAACGCGCCCCCACGCGCTCAGGCGAACTTTCGCCTGCAACATGATTGCGGATGGGGTTGACATAAAAATGGTCGCGGAGTTGATGGGGCACAAAAACATCGAGGTCACGCATAGATATTACACGCAGTACGCGGTGCAGGAGCGCAAGCGCGTTATGCGTCAGTTTGACATTATGGGAAAACAGGATGATTAGAAAAAAGGTACGGCAAAAAGCCGTACCTTTTCGCTCGGCAAGCCGCTTCAGCAGCCGCAGTTATTATCCGGAACGGACGGGTCCTGCTGACCGTTCTCAAGAAATTCGCATCTCTCCGGCGGGAAAAACTCGTCAACCGGGAAATCTATGCGGTCAAATAAATCGCAGGGGTTATCGTCGGTTGCCGATACCCCATATAGACCGCTATACCTCCATATTGATTGTAATATTCCTGCTTCCTACGGTTTCATTTGCCTCGCCTATCACTATGCTTTCGATGAATTCCTGCACTATCGGGATGGTGAGCGTGTCAATTTTACGATATTTTTTCAGAATACTTTCCTTGTCCCCGAGCGCTGCCGCGGAACGGTTCAGTTCGCGTATTTCCTCGTCCGCCGCTGAGAGGCGCCGTTCGCATTCGCCTCGTTTTCGTATGTAATCCTCCTGTACCTCAATGTAAACGCTTTCCTCTATTTTGCCGTTCATATATGCCTCAAGCAGCTTTTTAAGCGTCTCGCGGCTCTTTTCAAGCTCTTTTTCGATTGCCTGTCTGCGGCTTTCGCATTCGTTTATACGCTCCCTCAGCTTGTCGGAAAGATGCACGTTTTCGGATAAATACTTTCCGTTTACATATTTTTTAAGGACATCGTTAATTCTTTCGATAACGAGCGCCTCAAGCTCATCAAGACGTATACGCTTATGATTATCGCATTCCCCCGCTGCGGACGCTGCATAGCATCGGAAATACGCGATACCGCCTGATTTACATTTATACATTTTTGAGCCGCATTTTTCGCAGAAAACCTTGCCGGACAACGGATGCTTTACCCCGTTTTCGCCTCCCGCCCTCCGACGCGTTTTACGCAGCTCCTGAACAGCGTTCCACAGTTCGTCGTCAATAATCGCCTCGTGCATATGCTCGCATTTTACATGACTCTCCTTGGGAAGATTGCGTTTTTTCTTTGTTCTGAAGTTCACCACGGTGCTTTTGTGGTTTACAACAGTACCGCGATACACCTCGTTTTTCAAAAAGGAGCGCACCATGTCGCGTGTCCATTTGCCTATTTTCATACGACGGTCATACATTCCGTCAACCTTGTACCCCTGACGCTTCTTGTACTCCGACGGAATAAGATATCCGCGCTCGTTTAAATACTTTGCGATTGTCATGTATGTGCAGCCATCGGCGGTCATTTCAAATATCAGCCGCACAACGGCCGCCGCCTCGGTGTCTATAACAAGATGATTTTTATTTTCCGTGTCTTTTTTGTAACCGTACGGCGGCATTGAGCCGAAAAATTGTCCCTGCTTCGCCTTTTCCTCAAAGCTGCGCCGTATATTCGCCGAAAGCAAATCGAGCTGCTCCTCATCAAATATCGCGTGGACGCGGCTGCTGAGCTTTGAGCCGGTCTTGCAGGTGTCAATATTGTCAACAACGGAAACAAATCGTATACCTCGGTCAGGGAAAAAGTTGTGTATATAATCCTCTATATACTTACTGTCGCGCGCAAATCGGCTCTGCGTCTTGACAAGCACTATATTAAACCTTCCTGCCGCGGCGTCGCGTATCATGCGGTGAAATTCAGGTCGTGACCGGTTGCTCCCCGACCAATCCTCGTCAACGTAATAATCGTACACTTTCCAATTATTCTTTTCCGCGTACGCGTCCAAAATCAAGCGCTGATTTTGGATGCTCTCGCTCTCCTCGCCTGTTTTGTCGTTATCCTCACGGCTTAATCGTATGTATATTGCCGCGCTGTCCACAATCCGTCTCCTTATTTACGCGCGCATCGCGGCGGTGCTTTCCGCGCGGCTTATTATTCCCGCGAGTTTTCTGCTTACTATAAGCGTCCGCTCCCTTTCGCCGTCTGTTTTATAGTTAACCGTTACGTTGTACTTAGAATTTGAAGCCTTCATTTCAACACATCCTTTCCATAATATATATGCAAGCATTTATAATTACAGACAAAAAACGGTTCGGTTTCTTTCGAAACCGAACCGTTTGACTTAACTTTACGATGTCAATCAAAATCGTTTACTTATCCCATGTCACGCTTTGATCAACCTTTATCCACTTTTCATATGTGTCGTTCTTCTTCTCCGCATAGTGACCGTTTGTAGCCTCCTGTACCGCGAGATAGAACCATGCGCTGCTGTCCGAGTTATCCGACCATACAGTCATTCCCTCGCTCAAATCATCAACGCTTTCGGGTATTCTGCCGAGAACTCTGTTAATCATCGTCATCGCCTCGGCTCTTGTTATAAATCTGTCCGGCCTGAACGTACCGTCCTCGTATCCCGAAACCCATCCGAGCGTCGCCGCTCGTTCAATTTCCGGCTCAGCCCAGTGACCGCTTATATCATTGAAGCCGCTCGGCTCAATGTTTTCGCTGTTGTCAAAGCGCGCGCATATTGCTGCGAACTCAGCTCTCGTTATAGGCGCATCCGGGGCGAACTCCGTATCCGAACGTCCCGATACAATGCCGACATTCGCCATTGTCGAAACAGGTACGTTATACCACTTGTCAGAGCTTACATCATCAAATCCATTTGTTGACGACATATTGCCGTTACGCACGTCAGCCTTGAGCAAGCGATAGAATATCGTCACTGTTTCGGCTCTCGTAATGTTGTTGTTCGGACGTACCGTGCTGTCCTCATAACCCACTATGTAAGCGAAGTGGTCGTCGGTGTTGAGTATGTCCGGAGTTGACGGAGCCTGTGTCGGTTCCGTTTCGCTTCCGTTTCCATCTCCGCTTCCGTTTCCGCCGTTCGGTTCTGAGGTCTCGCTCGGAGCTGTTTCCGTCCACTTAGCGTAAACCGTAGTATTTCCTGTCATCTTAACGGATGTTATCTTGTTCGTAAGTTCTGCATCCGAATACCATCCGTCAAATACATAACCTTCGCGTGTCGGCGTCTTATCAAGAGTTACCTCGGTATTCCTATCATACTTCTCATCGTCAATCGTGCTGCCGCCGTTTGTGTTATACTTTAGAGTATACTTCGCGGTTGTTCCGCCGCCGGAGCCGCCGCCACCGCTAAATCCGCCGTTGCCGTTATTTGAATCTTTCCATTTCGCCGTCAGCGTCACCTCAGCGTCAGGCATTGTAAAGGTTTCTCCCGGTCTGAGCAGCGCCCCTGTCGGATCGGCTGAATTAATCCAGCCCTCGAATGTGTGGCGGCTTCTTCTCGGTATGCCAGCAGGAATGGTAACAGTCTCGCCCGGTTTGAATCTCTCGGTAATTTCAGGCATACCGCTCACAGGCGATTTTTCCGGACTGTAATCTACGTCATCCTCATTAACTCCGTCAGCGAATGTCACGCCGAGATCAGCATAATCGGCATTTCCGTTATGGTTAGCGTCAACCGCCCACAGAGCGAACACGTTCATTACCTTATCGTTTCCGTCACGCTCGTACGGGATGACCGCTCCCGCCGTATAATACGTCATTGTGGGAGCTTCAATCAACGCCGAGTATGACTCGTGAAGCGTCCAGCCTACGAATACAAATCCCTGTCTTGTAAGACCGTCCCCGCTTGCAAGTGTCACTTCAACGCCGTCAACGTACTTGGTCGTATCAACAGGCGCGTCGCCCTCGCCGCCGTTCGCATGATATCTTACCGTGTTATCGGGCGCCCATTTAGCTTCAAGCTTCAAATCGCCAATTATATCTTCTTTTGCAATTACATCGCCGGGCTGTAACATTTCGCCGTCTAAATCGTTCGGATTAATCCAACCCTCGAAAGTGTAGCCTTCTCTTGTCGGTGTGTAAGGCGGAATTTTGTAATCCTCGTTCGGAAGCACCTCTCCCGGCTCCGGCATATTTGTTACCGGTGAATTTTCCTCGTTATAATCCGGGTCTTCTATCTTCACACCGTCGTCATACGTCACATGATATGTTCCTTCAAGATAATCCGCCGTACCGCTGCTGTCAAGATCCTCGGCCCACAGAGCGTACAGATTCATAATCTTGCCGCCCTCCTCAGGCGCGTAAGCCAAATCTGTCGTCTTATCGGTATAATAGGTTATCTTTGACTCCTCGCTATCTGGATTGAGCTTAAGCGGATCATACGGAGTGAGCGTCCAGCCCACGAATACCGCGTTATCCTTCCTGAGCGTTCCCTCATCCTTGACGTTTACGTTGTAATAACGCGTTCCCGCATTCTCGCCGGATCCGATAAAGTAGAAGTATCTCGTCAGCTCGGGCGTCTGCGTTGTTTCCTCAAGGATATACTCCGTATCGTCAGTCGGAACATCGCCGCTTGTCGCGTCGTTGGCGTTATATTTTACGGCATATCTGTCGCCCTTTATCCACTGCGCCACAAAATCCACATTTCTGTCAGGCATTGTATACTTACTGTCCGCATTGCCCGGCATATATATCGAATTGTCGCCGTCAATATCCTTCCAGCCTTCGAATGTTACTCCGTCTACCGTCGGGGGCATCTGCAAGTCTACGAAATCACCCGGCTCGTGACCGCCCGTCGCGTTATGCACGTCTGTCGGCGCTGTTCCCGGTATAGGAACATCCTGGTATGCCGGATAGTAGCCTAAATCATACGTAACCGTATGTTTGTTATAGTCGGGCACACCGTTAGGCTTATCATAAGAGCCGTCCTCATCTCCGTTGCCCCACTCGTCAACCGCGTATACGGCGTAAACTATAACAATCGTATCAGTGCTCTTTATCTCAAGACCGTCCTTAAGAAGATCGTCAGGCTCTTCGGTTGCCGCGGCCCTGTGTTCGGTCGGCGGAACCGTATTCGTCCAGCCTATAAATACTTCCTTATCACCTCTTACGGGCTTGAAGGTGTCGTTAAGCGTAACCGTTCTGTCCTCCTCGCTTGCGTCGAGATAACGGTCGATTTCCGATCTTCCGCTGAACGTGCCGCCGTCAAAGTTATAAATAAGCTTTACCTTACCGTCTTGATAGTCCGGCGTACCGTCGCCCATCGTGTCTATCGCCCACAGAGCATATACTGTAACAGTATTATCACCGGCGCTTTCCGTCGGAATTGTTACATGCGTTATCAAATCGTTCTCGTTCGGAGCGGGATCGTTCTGTACAAGAACTTTTCTCTTATCCGTTGTCCAGCCTATGAAATGATATGAGTTTACACCGGTTGAAGGTTCACGCGTCGGCAGTATGTCGGCATGGAGCGCGACCGTCGTTCCCGGGAGATAATCCGTGCTGCTTGTCGTCACATCCTCATCATTATACTTACCGCCGTTATGGTCATATACTATATGCCAGCGGTTTTCCGTGTAATCCGCAGCGCCGTTGCCGTTCTCGTCAGCTGCCCATACGGCGTAGAACGTCATCGTATGTCCGTCTACCTCGTCCGGCGCGAATGTGGTTTCTTTGAGCGCCGCGACATTGCCGCCAACAGCGCCGGTATTGCCATCTGCGTTCAATATGCTGTCCGCCTCGGGCGTCTCCGTCAGCGGAGTGCTGCGCCGATCATGCGACCAGCCGAGAAATACAGCGTTTTCACGCGTAATATCCGATGCTTCCTTAATCGTTACGGTATCGCCCGCGTTATAGTTTGTGCTGTCAGTTGGTGCCGTACCGCTGCCGCCGTTCAGATTATATACAACTTGACCGGTCTTCTTTATCCACTGCGCCGTAAGCGTTATATTCTGTGACGGCATTACGAAGCTGTCGTTGGCTCTGTACTTAGTCGTATCCGATTCGTCACTGCTCTTCCAGCCGTCGAACGCACTGTTCGCAAGCGTCGGCTCTTCTTCGTATATCGTCACGATTTCTCCCGGCTCGTACTTGTTGCTGTCAACCGGGGCAGGCTCCAATGCTCCGCCGTTCAGCGCATATGTAACGGTATAGAAATCATAGTCCGGCTTGCCGTAACCCGGCGTGCCTTTTTCATCCTTATCAACCGCGTAAACCGCGTAAACGGTTACATCCGTAGTTGTTAGGCTTACCTCTTTCTCAAGGTACTCGTCTATTTCAGCCTTTCTGTTTGCATCTCCTACCGTAATCGGATTCTTATCTCCCGTCGGCTGAACGGTGCTCCAGCCTACGAATATTTCTCCGTCGTTTCTCGAAAGCTCGCGCGACTCGTTCAGCGTCACCGTTCTATCAGTGGCGGCGTCGTAGTATACGATTACGTCAGCCGTACTCGCATCATCGCCCGTACCGAATTTACCGCCGTTCGCATTGTAAATCAGTCTTACCTTGCCTTCAAGATAATCAGCAACATCATTGCCGTCCACGTCGAGCGCCCATACGGCGTAAACGGTTACATTACCGTCATTTGCCTCCCACTCGCTGTACTTCGGCATGGTAACGTTTGTGATAAGCTCAGGCTGATTCTCACTTGGAACATTCGACTCGAGTACATTTTCTATTTTGCTCAGTGTCCATCCTACGAATACGACTGCGGTATCGCCCTGCTTTGCATGTGTCGGCCTAACGGAGCCGTTAAGGAACGCGCGTACCGTTTCAGTATCCGTGCTTGAATTATATGTCTGCGCGCTTACGGTATAATCATTATGATCCTGGCTGGCGTCAAACGTACCACCGTTGTGGTTGTATACGATATGCCACTGCTCGTCATAGTCCGGTGTACCGTTATTATTCGCATCCGCTGTCCACAGCGCGTATAAATTCATAACCGTGCTGTTTTCCTCTACCGCGAACGCCGTCTTCACTCCGGTTCCCGGCACTGTCTGCGATAATTTATCGTCTCCGCTCGGTGCTTCTGTCAGCGGTTCATACTGCTTGTTCTTTGACCAGCCGAGGAAGATATAACCTGCTCTTGTCGGTATCTTATCAAACTTAACCGTCACTTCTGCGCCGATTTCATATTTACCTTCGTCCGCCGGAACATCGCCCGTACCGCCGTTCGCGTGGTAAACTACGCCGTAATCCGCTCCCCACTGAGCGACAAGCGTAATATTCGCGTTCATCTTATCCTTGGGAACGGACGCGTTATCGCCGCCGTACTTATAGATTGTATCATCGCCGCCTTGAATCTTCCAGCCGCGGAACACATAACCGTTTCTTGACGGCTCTCGTCCCGGAATATCATAGTCAACACCCTTGAGAGCAGTCGTATTATCCGGCATAGTGTCCGGCTGTACCGCCGTACCTGCCGGTGCGCTGTCATTCGCTTCAAATGTTACCGTGATATGCTGACCATCCTCGTAATCCGCAGTACTATCGCCGTTCAAATCCTCAGCCCAAACAGCGTATAGGTTCATGATAACGCCGCCCTTTTCAGGCTCATAAGCGATTGTAGCTTCGGCTTTGCTATAACCCGTATCCACGTCCTTCGTCGTAACCAAAGCCTTGGGCTCATTTACCGACCAGCCGAGGAATACGGCGTTGTCGCGCGACATTATTGTGCCAGCTTCCTTAAGCGTAACAGTCTTTGTTGTGCTAACGCTGTCGTCCTCGTTCACAAGATAATATACATCTGTTTCACCCTCAACAGTGCTCTTAGCATAACGATTTTCATCATTAGGAACTGTTCCCGTACCGCCGTTCAAATGGTATCTTACCATGTAGCGGTCGCTGTCGATCCACTGCGCCACGAACTTAACGTCTCGTTCCGGCATGGTGTACTTGCTGTTATGCTCACTGTCCGGCATATATACCGAGCCGTCGCCGTCAACATCCTTCCAGCCGACAAAGCTGAATCCCGTGTACGTAAGCGCGTCCGCCAAGTCGACCATGTCGCCCGGCTCGTGACCGCCTGTATGTATATCGGTCGGTACATCTATACCTGTTACAGCTTTACCGTCCGGAGTTGTACCTAACTCATACGTAACCGTATACTTATTATAGTCGGGAACGCCGTTCGGCTTTCCATATGGATCTTCGGTATTATCAGGATCATAACCCCACTCGTCTTTCGCGTATACCGCGTAAACGGTAAGCTCCGCTTGATTTGCGGTTACGCTTACTGTATTATTCTTGCAGAATCCGTCTGTATCTGTCGGATCTGTCGTCACCGCATTATTCGGGCTGCCTGTCGGCTTTATTTTAGTCCAGCCTACGAATACCTCTTTTTCGCCTCTCGCCGGCTTAAATGTCTCGTTAAGAGTAATCGTGCCGTCCTTTGTCGGTCTTTCGAGGTATCTTATAATATCAGCTGTACCGCCGCCAAATTCGCCGCCGTCGAGGTTATAGATAAGACGCATCTTGCCTTCCTGATAATCGGGAACGCCGTCTCTGTCGTTATCTGTCGCCCAAACCGCATAAACAGGATAGTAACCTCCGTTGCCATCATGCTGATACTCGTTCCAATCCGCCACCTTCGGCATTCTGACATAATCCACAAGCTTCTCTGCCAGCGTACTCTCTTCATCCGCGTTGAGCGCCGCCTTAACAGGCGTCGCCGCAGTTTCTTCTGCGTATGATTTTTCAGTTGTCCAGCCCGCGAATGTTACGGGAACGCCGCCTATAGCTGTATGTGTCGGTTTAACGGCGTTGTTTAAGAATACCATGTCACCGTCACCCGTGTTGGGACTTGACGGATACGTAAGCGCGCTTATTGTGTAGTCTTCGCTGTCCTGATGAGCGTCGAACGTACCACCGTTATGGTTGTAAATGATATGCCACTGCTCGTCATAATCCGCCGTACCGTTCTTATTTGCGTCAACCGCCCATACGGCGTAGAAAATCATATACATTTCATTATCGGGGCTGAGCGCAAACGGAATATTTCTTCCGCCCACAAGGATATTACTGTTTAACTCCTCTTTCTTTTCCTTCGTCGTAACGGGATCCTGCGCCGTATGCGCCGTCCAGCCGAGGAACGCATAACCGACTCTTGTCGGTATGGTATTATCAATAGTTACTTCATCGTCAATCTTGAATGTCTTGCTTTTATCAACCGTCGGAGCGCCCGTGCCGCCGTTCGCGTTGTACGATACGTGATACGCCGCTTCCCACTTTGCCGTAAGCGTTATGTCCGCGCTGACATTTTCTATTGTGCCGCCCGGATTATATGTCTTGTCGTCACTGTCACGCCAGTTAACGAATGTGTAGCCCGTTCTCGACGGAGTGATATTCGGGATAGTATAGTCTAATCCCTTAAGCACCTGAGCATTGGACGGCATATTATTAACCGTCTTTGAATCAGCCGCATCATCGTCTTTTACGCCGTCCGCATACGTTATCTTGAACGGTGTTTCCTTATAGTCCGGCATTGTGTCGCCAGCGGAGCCGTTCTCGTTTATTGCCCAAACAGCGTACAGATTCATTATTACGCCGTCTGTCTCGGGTGCGTAGTCGATTGTATCTCCGGCTTTGCTGTAATCCTTATCCGCTTCATTAGTCGTAACCAAAGCCTTGGGCTCATTTACCGACCAGCCGAGGAATACGGCGTTGTCGCGCGTCATCTCGTCTGCCTTGGCCAGCGTAACATTCGTTGTCGCGCTAATGCTGCCGTCCGCATTCACAAGATAATATACATTATCTTCACCCGGCTCGGTACTCTTAGCATAAAGATTATTATCCGTCGGCACGGTTCCCTTACCGCCGTTCAAATGGTATCTTACCATGTAGCGGTCATTCGCTATCCACTGCGCCACAAACTTAACGTTGCGCTCCGGCATGGTATACTTGCTGTTATGCTCATTGTCCGGCATATATACCGAGCCGTCGCCGTCAACATCCTTCCAGCCAACGAAGGTGAATCCCGTGTACGTAAGTGCGTCCGCCAAGTCAACCAAATCGCCCGGCTCGTGACCGCCTGTATGTATATCGGTCGGTACATCTATACCTGTTACAGCTTTACCGTCCGGAGTTGTACCCAACTCATACGTAACCGTATACTTATTATAGTCGGGAACGCCGTTCGGCTCATTATAATTGCCATCTGAGCTGTTGCCCCACACGTCCACAGCATACATCGCATAAACCGTTACGTCGGTATTGCTCAGTTCTACGCTGTTCTTCTTTAATGATTGAACTTTTTCCTTATTCGCTTTTTCACCGGTAAACGGAGTTACAAAACCATCCTCATTCGGCTTTGTTGTTGTCCAGCCAACGAAGATTATATTCTTATCATCTATCTTTTCACGCTTCGGTACGCGCGAATTGTTGAGCGTAACACTGTGCGCTACGGTAGTTGAATCGTAATAAATTATTACCTGATCGCCGCTGTCGCCGAGCTTACCGCCGTTAAGGTCATAGATAAGTCTTACTCTGCCTTCCTGATAATCGGGCACGCCGTTCTTGTCGCGGTCGAGCGCCCACATAGCGTATATATTTTGATCCGCGCCTGAGCTGTTTGTTCCGAATGTTACAGATGTAATCTCTGCAGGTACGCTGTCCTTATCCTCAAGCGTGTAATAAGGCGATTTAACGGAGCTGCTTGCCGACCAACCGATGAAGATAACATCGCCATCGGCAACCGCGTCATGCGTTACGTTTCTGCGGAGATTATTCTCCGTATAGCCCGCCATATATCCGCCGACTGTCACATCAGCCGTTTCGCTGCCCATCTTACCGCCGTTAAGATGATATGTCAGCTTGAAGTCCTCGTCATAATCCGGCTTATTGTTATTATTCACATCAACCGCCCATACCGCGTAGAAAATCATATACGTGTCGTTATCGGGGCTGAGCCGGAACGTCGGCTTTGTTTCGCTGTCTCCAACCTTATACATCTTAATATTTTCCGGCTTATCAGGTTCACCTGTTCCCGCAAGCAGCTTTGCTTCTGCTTCCTTAGTAGTTACGGGATCAGCCGCATAATGCGCTGTCCAGCCGAGGAAGGTATATCCGTCACGTGAAAGTCCACCCGGATTGTCAAGCGTTACTGTTCCCTCTCCGTCCTTGGCATATCTGGCTTCATGTTCAGGCACCGTTCCCGTACCATAGTTTTCTCTATAAACTACGCCATATCCTTCATCCCAAGCTGCAGTAAAGGTTATATTTTTAGTTATACATACTGCCTCAATAGTCGTGCCGGGCTTAATAGGTGTTGTGCCACTATACCCAGTTAAATCCTTTGTTGTCCAACCTGTGAATACCCAGCCTTTTCTTGACGGATATATATCCGGAATTGTATATGACTGATTTGGCAATACGATACTGTTGTCCGGCATATTTCTGAGTGTTGTATCCTCCTCTGTTATGCCGTCATCGAATGTGATTGTATAATTAGGATCCTCATAATCAGCCGTACCATTATTATCCGAGTCAAGCGCCCATACCGCATAAAGCGTCATTATGTCGCCGTCCGTGTTCGCCGCGAACGGAGTTTCATCGTTCGCCTTTAATACGCTGCCATCCGCAGGCGCACTTGTAAGCAGTGTGCGCTGATCATGCGACCAACCAAGGAATACCGCGCCCGCTGCCGCTGCGACCTGCTCTGTAGGCTTGGAATACGTCAGCTTGCCGTCACCCGCGATTGCTCCTATCTTCACCGTTTCACCCGAAGCGTACTTCTTACTATCCGTCGGAACTTCACCGGTAATGCCTGAATCTGCGGTAAGTCCAAGAGCGGTATGGTTCTTATTATAAACAACCGTTCCCTTCTTTTCCTCCCACTGCGCCGTAACCGTTACGTCCTTATCCGGCATTACAAACGTACCACCCGGAAGAAGCAGCGCGCCGCTCTCATTCGTCGGGTCTTTCCAGCCCTTGAAGGTATAGCCCTCGCGCTCGGGGGTCTTATCGTCAATAGTTATAACCTCGCCCGGAGCAGCAAATGGTATATCGCTTGGCATAGGTTCATGCTCTGCGCTTTCGTCGCCGTCGTCAAAGTTTACGCTATGGTCATTATAGTCCGGGTTGCCGTTGCCTTTACCGTTACGGTCGGTAGGATCACCCTTTTCATCTACCGCGTAAACCGCGTAAAGAGTAATATCTGTGTCATTAATCATAAATGTTTTGTCCGTCGTCAGCAACTTGGCTGTCTTACTGCCGTCGTATGAGATATTACCATCGGCATTCGGTTTGACTGTGATTGCGTCCTCGATTCTTACGCCCTCAGTCCAGCCGACAAATACTTCATTCTTTCCCGTACGAGAATCAGGCTTATAATTCGGGTTCGGGTGCAGTTCGCGGCTACCTTTATCATAATAAGCAACCCTCTCCGTATCACCGCTATAGCTGCCATCACCTGCTTTTGTTCCGTTATTATAATTATACGTCAGCTTTACTTTATCCGCGAGGTAATCGGCTTTGCCGTCATCGTTCGCGTCAACCGCCCATACGGCGTATACATTTACTGCTGTTTCGTCCGCGCTCGGCACAGCGCTCGGTATAGTTATCTCGTCACCGATAAGCGTCGGCTGATTTTTAGCGTCTACCTTCGCACCGAGCACCTTACTCAGTTGTTTATCAGGACTTGTGTATTCATCCTCCGTAACCCAGCCGACAAATACCACATTGTTGTCGCCATCCGGATCATGCTTAACATCTTTGCTGTGATATTTAACTTCAGCGGGAATACCTGCGAGATATTTTTTGCCTTCGTTATCATCCGTAAGAGCATCTGTGCTGCCGCCGGGGTTTTGTTTGCCGCCGTTCAGATTGTATTGGACAATATATTTGTTCTCCTCATAGTCGGGCGTGTCGTTCTTATTTGCATCTTCCGCCCAAACCGCGAAAATGTTAAGGACATTATTGTAGATATTGCCTTGATATTTTGCATACTCCAGTGTAACCTCCGTATCACTGGTTGCCGTACCGCTGTTTCCAATAATTTCGGCAGCTTCTTTAGCATCGCTGCTTGTAATCAAATCCACATTCGGATGCAGCGTCCAGCCGAGGAATATCGCGCCGTCACGGCTAAGTGCCGGAGTTTCAGTGGTATGACCTGTATCGCCCTGTGTTCGCGCTTTATTAGCCATAACATTGATTCTCGGCGAATCGGATCTTTTATATATCTGTGAATCAGTCGGCACGCTGCCGCTTGTCGCGTGATTCTGGCGGTAGATTACCACGAAATTCTCGGTGCTGTCTGCCTCCCAAATCGCGTAAAGGGTAACGCCGTTGGGATATGTATTCATACTAAACGATGTAGCTGTTAATGTGTCTCTGTCAGCCCCACTATCACTCGCGCCCTTATATTTTGCGGGACCCGTCGGAATGTCAGCCCAGCCTTTGAATACATAACCCGTGCGCGTAGGCACACTATTGGATATATTTACCGTTTCAGTTAAATCATGTTCAACGCCGTTTTCAGCGCCGTCGGGCATACTATTAACCTCGTCTATTTCCTGACCACCCACGTTTGCGTCATAGAACACCTGCTTATAGTCGGGTTTGTCGTCGCCGGGCTTGTCACTGCTCGTGCCGCCGAGCATATCCACAGCCCAAACGGCGTAGAGATCCATAACACGGTCACCGTCTGCATCCTCAAATTTGAATGTTTCTGTTGTACCGTCTTTCTTGTACAATGGAGTAGGCACATCTGTCGTTTGTGTAATCAGACCTTTTTGTTCGGTCGTCCAGCCGAGGAATACCGCGTAATCGCGCGTGGGTTCATCGTCTGCAACCGTTATATCGCCTGTGGACACACTGCCGTCAGTGTTTGCGGCAACAGACTGATCCGCCGGTACAGTACCGCCGGTATTACCGTTGCCATGGTAAACAACGGCATAGCCCTCGGGCGTCCACTTTGCCACGAGTATATCAAGCTTGTCGTTCTTTTTAAATGTTTGTTTGTCACCGTCCGACTTGTAAACATTTCCTGACGTATCGTCCTTCAGCGTCCAGCCGTCAAACTTCCAGCCTGCTCGTGTCGGCTCCTTCTCGCCGTAATCGGTCGGCTTAACCTTTACGTCATCATCCTTCTCATAGCGATTATTGTCCACAGGCATTGCCACGTCCGTCACGCCTTCGCCGGCTTCGTACTTCACCTGGAAATAATCCGGAATACCGTCGCCCGCGGGATCGTCACCGTTGCTGCCGGGGTACTCATCCGCCGCCCATACGGCATAAACGGTTGTATCACCGCTTGTGGTGTTCACCTCTGTTGCAACCAAAGCGTCTACTGCCGCCTTTGTGGCTGCAGGAGTTGTGCCTGTACTATTTTCCTCTGTACTCCAGCCGACAAGAGTCGCGCCCTCTAATTTCGGGACATCATCACCCGTCGGCTCGGTTTTCGCGATAGACCAGTTTGTCGCCTTTTCAACACCGCTTGCAACATACCGTTCGTTGCTATCCTTGTCTTTACCGCTGTTAAAATCGTATGTCAAATCAACCGTATTGACACCGGTTATGCTCGTTTCGGGAATACCGTCGCCGTCCGCGTCCGCCGCCCAAACGGCGTGGAAATGGAGGTCGGTTTCACCCATTTCTGCGGTTGGTGTGCCCTCAAGCGATGCCAACACTATATCCGTCGGCATTTTTTCGGGTATGTAATGCAGGTCGCCCTCAAGTGTATGCAAATCAATACCCTTTTGACCTTCTTCGATTCGTACCTTTTCCGGAGTTTCCGCGCTGTCGCTCACGTACCAGCCCATGAACACGGCTTTGTCTTTTTTAAGAATATTGCCGGGTTTGCCGTTGCCGTTGTTCTCCTTTACGGGCACATTAAAGCCCTCGACATAGTAATGAGCATCGCCGTTACCGTCGTCCGTGCCGAGCTGCGGCGCAACGCCCGAATCCGCGTCATTGTCGTGGTAGTACGCGGTATGGAAGCAGTCAATGGTAATTTCTGCAGTTGCTGTCCCCTGCTTGTGACCTTCCGCGTCTCCATAATCATACTCTATAATAAAGGTGCCATTACCCGTAATTCCCGTTATGTCTACATTATAGCTAATATCGCCTTTGTACGAACCATCCTCACCTTGCCTTCGCTGAACATTCAGCTCTGCATCCTTCATATACGGATTGGCTTTGTTATCATCCGGTATTCTTACATCGGTAATGGTGAATGCGTTATCGCCCATAATAAGACCGAGATTGATTTTAGCTGTTCCGCCGTATACCGTACCTTCAGCGGTTTTTTTATCCGGCTTTCCGTCTATTTTTCCGCTCGGATTTCTTGGGTCAGAATCCTCATCATAGTCCGAAAGTACCGGAACAAATTTATCCTCATATTCTATTTCAGAAGGTTTGTCGCTATTTTGCGCTCCAAATGGGGCGTTATTATAGATTGCCGGTTCGGCTTTTTTAAATGTATCATGCCTGTCCGGGAATCCTGCATCCGTCTCAAGATACCTATACTGTTGTATATGAAATTTCTCAATATTTTTGTTTCCGGGGGCATCGGCACTATTCCCGCCAAAAGCGTTGGCGCTTATACTCATCGCCTTTCTGGGTATTATGACAGTTCCTGTAATATCATTCGGGTTGCCATCTTTATTATAATTTCCGAACGCATACTGTCCCATCGTTTCCAGTTCTGCAGGCAGTGTAAGCGATTTAAGTCCGCAGTTGGCGAATGCGCGGTATTCTATGGTTGTAACCGAATCCGGTATTTTCACGCTTTTTTCAACAATTATTGTATTGAAAAACGCCGAGTTGTTGATACGCGTTACTGTAGACGGTATTGTCACATTCTTTATTTCTACCTTGCCCGAATTATACGCCTTAAATAAAGGCGTATTTTCGTCATACTGCGCTACGCCGGTAATCGTTATCGGATCTGATACTGCACCGTCTTCACCTCCGATTTTATATCTGAGCTCTGACGGTATTTCGATGACTTTGTCTTTTAATACATCTTTATTACTATCTTTGTTATAATTATCTTCTGCTTTGTTATCATATCCAACTACATCGCCCGTGATACGGTTAAATGTCCACGGCAACTCTTTTCCTTCCGCATCTACCGCCTGAACGGTATACGGAGTAAACTCGTCTTCATTTTTATATTTAATGGTTGCATAATACGCGCCGAACGGAGCGGACGCCTCTTCTGTCTCGTCAATATTAACCGTATCGTCCTTGCAGCCGTGAACGTAAATTGTATCTTCTGTATCCTTATTCACGCCCGGCATATTTATTTCGGTTAAAGCTGTACATTTCGAAAAAGCACCCGAATCAACGTTTGTCAGGTCGCTGACAGGATTATCTTCCTCCTCCGGTTCATTATAAGTTTTTACATCAACCTTCGTCAAAGCCGTACACTCTCTGAACGCCCAATAGCCGATTTCTGTAAGCTTGCTCGGTAATTCAATGCTTTTAATTTTATTATCTTTGCGGAAAGCGTATCTTTCGATTGTCGTAACGCTGTCCGGTATATTAAGAACTTCGGTAAGATTGCTGGAATTGCTCCAAAATGCCGAATCGGGAATTTTGTCCATTCCGCTGTCGGCAAGATTTATAAAGTTAATGCTCGTGAGCGCGATGTTTCCCGGACGGCTGCCGAACGCGCCGTCCGCGATACCCTTTACAGTATATTCCTTAGAGTTTTCATCGTCAAAGGTATTTTCGTCAGTCCATGTGCCGACCTTTATCTTTTTCGGCAATACAATTTTTACGAGATTTACAGCCGCAGGCGCACCTTTGGGTGTCACTGGTTTATTATCCCCTGTATCATTTTCTTCACCTCCGTCATCGTTATAAACTGTAAAACCTTCATAATTTCCGTTTGATTGTTTTCCGTTAAACTTACCGGTAGCGTAATACCAGTAATTTATGTTACTTTCTGCGGTCTCACTGTCAATTTGATATTTTTCTTCCTCATACTTCGCCGAGCCTATTTTAAGACCGTAAATAAGACCTGTATCAGGATCGAATATGTACGGGGAATTGTTATTATAACCTTGCTCCTTACCCCAGTATATAACAGTGTCAATTCCGCCCCACGGCGCTCCTGTCAGCGTTCCGAGCGTCACAGCCGAGCAGTCGACAAAACAGCTATTGGCAACGCTTGAAAAAGTCTGTGACCCTATTGATGTAATGCTCGAGGGCAGCTTCACATACT
The DNA here is from genome assembly GCA_947627795.1 of uncultured Clostridia bacterium. Classification (GTDB taxonomy): domain Bacteria; phylum Bacillota; class Clostridia; order UBA1381; family UBA1381; genus CANQXJ01. The sequence goes on along the minus strand of CANQXJ010000003.1, from coordinate 13,630 downwards.
GAAGCTTGCTGTCATTATAAAACGCCTGATAACCGATTTGCGTCAACGCACTGCAACTTGATATATCAATCTCTTTAAGACTTCCACAGTTTGCGAACGCATTCGAGCCGATTGATGTAAGCGCCATCAATTCATCCCAGTTGACTGTTGCCAAAGACGAATTTCCGTTGAATGCGCCCGAGCCTATCTCCGTAACTGTCGAAGGAAGTTTTATTTCGCTGATTCCGTTCGAAGAAAACGCGTTCGAGCCGATTGATGTAATCATGTCAGTAGCGGAACCATCTCCGCTATACTGCTGAAATTCTATGCTGTTAAGATTACAGCCCGCCAACGCGCTCTCTCCAATTGAGGTTACAACGTATTTTGTATCATTTATCTGAACATATGAGGGTAATTTCAGCCCTGTTACCTTACTGTTTCTATTGAACTCGGTAATAGAGCATGTATTATCTTCATTCAGCGTCACGGTAAAAAACTGAGAAATATCTTCCTCAGATTCTTTATCCGTTCTTTTAGCGTCACTCTGTTCCGATGACAGCGTAAACGGCACGCCCACCTGCGGCTCGCCCGCGCGCGGCGCGGCTTCGCTCGTCACCTCGGTCGGCGCGGCGAAAGCTACGCTCAAATTGGGCAATAAGCTCACACTCATTGCCGCCGCTAAAATCAATGCGGTAATTCTTCTTTTCCTGTGTTTCATTAAATCCACTTCCCTTTCTTGTAGAATTTTACTGAAAATCGCATAAAAATACTATTATATTATATACTATTTTACTATTTGCTCGTCTCAAAGTCAATATTATTATATTTGATTTTGTTCAAAAATCCGACTTGTTTTTGTATCTATTTGCTAAAAATGTACCCCCCCCCGCATTTTTTGTGTATACTGCACAAAAAAAGCAGCCCGAGAGCTGTCTGCGGTCTATATGGGGTAGGTGCAGTTGCGCCGACACATTCCTTCTGCGGCAGGCAGAAGTCGTACGACGGGATAAGAAGCTGTACCTTGCGCTCGAGCTTAATAATCGAGAAAATACCTATCGACACGAACACGCGCTTCTGCTCGCCTCCGACAATGAAGCTGTCCTCGAATACGCGGCATACCGACTCGGGTATGGACGCTACGTCGAAATCGTCGTCGCAGCAGCAGTTTTTGCGGTCGCGCACGTCGACGAGCTTCGCGCCGAGCGTGATGGGTTCAACCACCTCCGCGAAAGGTTACAAAAGGAAACTATTTCAAGAACACCTCGGCTGTTTTGTCGGGATAAACAACCGCTTTTTCAATCAGCGCGCGCATATCCGCGTTAGTGAAGGCGGCATTCATTATCATCTCGTCGACATTTTTGCAGTCGGCGGGCGCGGTATTCAGTCCGGTTTCCGCCCGCTCTATCCCCGCGTCTATTCGCGCGTATTCCTTTTTAAGCTCGGTTATTTCCATCAATCCCTGCGCGTAAAGCTCGGTAAAGCGCGCCCTTCGGCGAATGAGATTGCCGCGCATTCTTTTTAGCGCCTCGAGATCCTCCCCGCGCGGACAGCCGGACAGGCGCGCCGCGAATTCCTTCTCATCCGAAACAAGCGAAACCGCAGCCCGCTTTACTTCGTTTAAAAGCTCACGCTCGTCAACCGAGGCGCTGTTTGGGCACTCGCCGCGAAGATGCGCGCCGCAGCGATAGCGAACAGTTCCGCGGTAAGCTTTTGCCGTATAATTTTTACCGCATTCGCCGCATATTATGAGATTTGAAAAGACATGCTTTGCGGAATGGCGGCTCGATTTCGCGCGACGACCGGCAAGCTTTTCCCGCGCCAGCTCGTAATCTCCGTCGGAAATTACGCGAAGCTCCGGACGAACGTGAATGTACCATTCCGTTTCCGGCAGAGCGCGCCTCTCGCCGGAGAGAAAGTCCTTCGTGACGGTTTTGTTGTTTATCATTCTTCCCGTGTAAATCGGATTTTGCAGTATCCGCCGCACGGTCGACGGTATCCACTTTGCGCCGCGCTTCGTCGGCACTCCCATCTCGTTTAGGCTCTCGGCGATAAGGCGGCTTCCGTCGCCGTCGATATAGCGCCTGTAAATAAACCGCACGATCTCGCTCTCAGCCTCGTTAACTGCAAGCGAAAACATTCCCGTTTTATCGTAGCCGTAGACGCAGTTGGGTACTCTCCCCTTCTTCGCGTTCTGTCGTTTGCCGAAAATAACGCGCTTCGAAAGGTTGGCGCTTTCCTCCTGCGCGAGCGCCGCGAAAACCGTCAGCACAAACTCGCTCTCGCCGATAACGGTCTGACTGCCCGAAATAAACCGCACGTCAACGCCGTTTTCCTTCAGGCGGCGGATGCCGTAGAGGAAGTCGGAGGTGTTGCGGGCGAAGCGGCTCACGTCCTTTACGGCGACATAATCAAACAAACCGCTTTCGGAGTCCGCGAGCATCCTCAAAAACTCGGCGCGGTTTTTCATGCTTTTTCCGCTTATACCCTCATCCGCGTACAGCCTCACGAGCGTGTCGCCCTGTTTTTCCGCGTATCGGGTGAAAAACTCGCGCTGGTTTTCCAATGACGACAGCTGCTCCTCCCTGTCGGTGGAAACTCTGCAATACGAAGCCATTCTTAAATTCACTTCTCCGCCCTCCTCCGCGATAATACGCGTGCGAGAGCTTCCTCGAACCGCCGCTTATCCGACGGCGGATTTACTTTTATTTTCATGAAATTCCCCCTTTCTGAATCTAATATATACGAAAAAACTGCGTATATTCCGTTGACCGCGGCGCGCGGCTGTGGTATAATAACCACGAATTACAGAGAGGATGACATAATTTGAACAAAAGCATAAACGATTTCACAACGGGAAGCATTCCCAAAACGCTGCTGCGCTTCTCGCTTCCGTTTTTTCTGACCAATCTTATACAGTCGCTTTACAATATAGCGGATATTATGGTAATAAGCCGCTTCTGCGGCACGACCGGAGTGGCGGGCGCGTCCATAGGCGGAAGCGTGACGAACACCGTCACATTTACAATTATAGGCTTGTGCAACGGCGGCGCGATCATGACGGCTCAGTACGCCGGAATGAAAAGCGAGAAGGACATAAAGGAAACTATCGGCACAACGTTTTCCATAATGCTGATACTTTCGGTAATTTTCACAGCTCTCACGCTGATTTTATCGGATAATATACTTAACCTGCTCAACACCCCTCCGGAGGCGTTCGCTCAGACAAAGGAGTATTTTTCCGTGTGCATGGCGGGCTCGGTGTTTATTTTCGGATATAACTCAATAAGCTCGGTTCTCAGAGGCTTGGGCGACTCGAAAACGCCGATGTATTTCGGAATAGGCTCGTGTATTATGAATATAGTCCTCGACCTGATATTTGTCGGCATTCTCGGTCTTGACGCGAAGGGAGCGGCTCTCGCTACGATCATTTCACAAGCCGCCGCGCTCGCGGGATGCGTGATTTACCTCAAAGGCAAATCGTTCATATTCGAGTTCAAAGCGGCAAATTTCAGAATTATCCCGAAAAAAGCGGCTGAAATATTAAAGCTTGGGCTGCCGGGGGCTATACAAAGTGCAATCGTTTCCGGCGGATTTCTTATCGTGTCGTCAATCACGAACAGTCTCGGAGTAAACGCCGCCTCGGGTGTCGCTGTCGCGGCGAAGATCAACAACTTCGCACAGATGCCCGCCAACGCCATAGGCATGTCGGTATCTTCGATGGTCGGTCAGAACGTCGGCGCGGAGAAATTCGACAGGGCAAGGAACACGCTGAAAAGCGGGATCGCGGCGGCAATGTGCATAGGCATAGCGATGTTTACGATAGTCCAGCTTTTCCCCGCCCGTCTCATGTGTCTGCTCGTCGACGACGCGGCGGTAATCGAAACAGCCCTGCCCTATCTTCGCATCACCGCGTGCGACTATCTCCTGGTTGCGTTGATTTTCCCGCTTAACGGTCTTTGCAACGGTTCGGGACATACGCTGTTTACAATGCTTCCGTCGATATTCTCATCCGTAATAGCGCGAGTTCCGGTCGCAATATTCTGCGCGCGGACGCTCGGTCTCGGGCTCGCAGGAGTCGCGGTTTCAACGCCGACGGGAACCATAAGCGCGATTATAATCTGCACGATATATTATCTCAGCGGTAAATGGCAAAAACGTGTAGTATAAATTCTTTTACATATCTTGTAATTTTTTGACGTTTATGATATATTAAATATATAGGAAGAATGAAAATTTATACGGGAGGGGTATAACATGGATAAAACAAACAGACCGCGCGGACGCGAAAAGAACGTTACAGGCGGAGGAGCGGGAATACATAAGCGCGGCGACGGATTAGGCGGCGGACCTGTCGGCAATCAGGGCGGCTACGCGGGCAGGAAGCCTCAGGGCGGAGCGCAGGACGGCGGCTCCGGCAATAAAGGAATTTTAGGCAGCATATTGGGCTCGGCGCTCGGCGGCGGACAACAGAGCTTTGGAGGAGCGCCGCCTGGAAATATAAATCCCAATCAGTTCGGCGGCATGGGCGGAGGTCCCGGAAATATTTTCACTCCGTTTACGACAAGCCCCAACCGCCGCAGAAACAGCGGCTGCGGATGCGGCTGTCTGATACTTATCATTATTGTTTTGTTCCTATTCTTGGGCGGCGGAAGTATGCTTACGAATATGTTCTCTATGATGGGTTCGGGCGTTCCAAGCTCATCTCCCCTTTACGGAGGCTACTACGGCGGCTCGGGAAATTACGCCGGCTATTCGACCGGCGGCGGATACACCGAGCAGACGAGCGGCGGCATGAGTGATTTACTCGGTCAGCTTCTCGGCGGCGTTGACACGAGCAGCTACTCGTCAAGCCCGTGGGACGGCGGCAACACCGGCACGCTTAATTACTCCGTAGCGAACGGTTCGCGCGCGAAGCGCACCGTGATACGCGGCAACGGTCAGGACACCGTCACTATCATGGTTTATATGTGCGGAACCGACCTCGAATCGAACGGCGGTATGGCTACGTCGGACTTGCAGGAAATGGCTGCGGCCTCGATTTCGGATAACGTCAATTTGATAGTGTTCACCGGCGGCTGCAAAAGATGGAAAAACAATATCGTAAGCAATCAGGTCAACCAAATTTACCGGATAAAGGACGGAGGCTTGACCTGTCTTAATCAAAACGCCGGAAACAACACCATGACCAACCCCGAAACGCTCTCCAACTACATACGCTGGTGCGCGTCGAATTTCCCGGCTGACAGGAACGAACTTATCTTTTGGGATCACGGCGGCGGCTCGATAAGCGGCTACGGCTATGACGAAAAGCACCCGAACAGCGGCTCTATGACGCTCGCGGGTATAAACACCGCGCTTTCAAACGCGGGTGTGGAATTTGACTTTATCGGTTTTGACGCGTGCCTTATGGCGACGCTCGAAAACGCGCTGATGCTGAGCAAATACGCGGACTACATGATAGCGTCCGAGGAAACCGAGCCGGGCGTGGGCTGGTACTACACAAACTGGCTTACGGCTCTTTCACAGAACACGTCTATGCCGACGCTTGAAATAGGCAAGCAGATAACGGACGATTTTGTCAACGTTTGCGCGCAGAAATGCCCCGGTCAGCAGACGACATTATCCGTAGTCGATCTCGCGGAGCTTGAAACCACAGTTCCGGATATGCTCTCCGACTTCTCCGAATCGACGAGCAAGCTTATTCAAGGCAAAAACTACAAACTGGTATCTAATGCGAGAAGCCAAACGAGAGAATTCGCGCAGTCGCAGAGCATCGACCAGGTGGATCTTATAAATCTCGCGGACAATATCGGAACAGTGGAGAGTAAAAAGCTTTCAAAAACGCTCACAAGCGCGGTTAAATATAATCTCACATCGTCGAATATGACTCACGCGTACGGACTTTCGATTTACTTCCCGTACAAGAGAACATCGAAGGTCGATACGATGCTTCAAACATATGAGAAAATAGGCATGGATGAGGATTATGCGCGCTGCATAAGCCAGTTCGCGGGTATGGCTGTAAGCGGTCAGGCGGTATCGGGCGGCACAGGCTCGCCTCTCGGTTCGCTCCTCGGAACTCTCGGCACAAGCTCCGGCGGCATTGACGCGGACACCATCACACAAATTTTGAGCGGTCTTTCCGGCGGCAATTACGGCGGCGTTTCCGGTCTTACAAGCTCCAACACCAATTTCCTTTCCGAGCTTCTCGGCGGAGGACGCTCTATTGACGATACGGTCGAGTATCTCGAAAGCAATATGATCAACGAGAATAATCTCGTATGGAGCGAAAATGATGAAAGTCAGACCGTATTAAATCTTTCGTCAAAGGAATGGGACCTCATTCAGAATTTGGAGCTTAATATGTTCTACGATGACGGCGAGGGCTTCATCGATTTAGGTCTTGACAACGTATACGAGTTTGACGACGACGGCAATCTTCTTGGCGAAAACGACAATACATGGCTTTCGATAAACGGTCAGCCCGTGGCGTATTACTTCATGAGCGACATCGACGACGGCGAAAGCTACACGATACTCGGACGCGTCCCCGCTATGCTAAACGGCGTGAGAGTTGACCTTATCCTCTCGTTCGACAGCGCAAATCCAAACGGCAGAATACTGGGCGCGAGAACAGACTACGACGAGGAAACGACCGAAACCGTAGCGAGAGGTCTTACGGAATTAAAGGCGGGCGACAAGCTCGAATTCCTGTGCGATTACTACAGCTACGACGGCGAATATCAGGACAGCTACTACCTCGGCGAGCCTATGACGGTTACGGACAACATGGAAATCAGCAACACCGATGTGGGCGGCAAAACAAAGGCTACATACAGGATCACGGATATTTACAACAAACAGTACTGGACGCCTCCGATGCCGTAAAACAAATAAAGCTGTAAAACAAAACGTTAAAATCCCGAGGATTTTCCTCGGGATTTTCCTTTTGTATTCTCCCGCCTCTACTACTGCGCTGGGCATATTCGTCTTGCGCCAAAGCTGCGGGTCAAACGCGTCCTCTTTATACTTGGACTTGAATATTTTCGCGTTGCCCTCCGAGCCGAAGAGTATAACCTTTTTATCAAACGTAGCGAGACCTTCAACCTCCGTGGGACGGCCTACGCCGGTGTAAACGGATAATGTGATTCTGAAGAAATATTTCAGGTCGATCGAATAAAATCCGCGGTTAAACGGCACCGGTTCAACATCCGTTGAGGCGTTCCATGTACAATATATCAGTCCCACGCCCAAAATATTTTTAATATCGGCTTGCCCGTTTCGGGATTTATCTCCCCGAATTCTATTCTGTCTGCAAGGCGTTGTATAATTTGTCTGTCTATAAGCTTTGCTTCAAGCAATTTCTTTATCCGGTCTTTAATTTCGTCCGAGCTGTCCGCCGCCAGGTCTTTATCTATTTCTTCCAAGCGCGCGTTTATTTCTTCTACACGTTTATTAAAGCTCACGCTGTAACGCTTATACTGCTCGGGAGTAATAATTCCGTTTAACCTGTCGGAATACATAGTTTCAAGTCCCGTTTCCTTTATTTTCTTCTCTTCTTTTAATCTTGCGGCTTCGGATATCAAAGGCCCTTCGCCGCCGATTTCGTCCGCAAGCGTTCTTTTTATTTTACCTCCGTCCAATCCGCATATCGCCGCGTTCTTAAATTCATTTATCATATTCATTTGGAGCGCGTATAAAATCCTGTCAAGCCTCACGTTGGGAGTGGAGCACCTTTTATCCGAAACGTACGAATATTTTTCACGGCAGCGAAGATACTCTATAACGCCCCTCGCGCTTTTGGTATGAGTTTTCTGCATAGGCTTGCCGCAGCAATGGCAAAAAACCTTACCGGATAAAATATGAGCCGTCCCCGTGCCGTCCGCGCGTCTGCGGCTTCTAAGCCTTTCACGTGTTTTCTCAAACCGTTCACGGCTTATTAAGGGTTCGTGCATATTGCGGACAACTATGCGCTCGTCGGGAGTAACCCTTCGCAGCACGGTTGACTTGTAGCTCGCTTTCTCATGAATATGCTGCTCAACGTCGCCGCAGTATACCCGGTTATTAAGTATATCGCCCACCGTAGTCGTTCTCCATACCCCTGTTTCGTCCGGAGCGTACATATATTTCTTACGCAGCCCGTCCAGCTCCTGCTGTTTGCGCGGATTAGGTATACCGCGTTCATTAAGCATACGCGCGATTTTAGCCGTTCCGTATCCGTTTTCGTGCCACTCAAATATCTGTTTTACCACAGGCGCTGTACGCGGATTTACAACAAGATGATTTTTGCGCTCCTTGTCCTTTGAATATCCGTACGGCGGAAATGATGCAAGGAATTCGCCCCGCAGCATTTTATCCTTAAACACCGCCTTGATATTATCCGACAAGTCCTCCAGATACCACTCGTTTATCAGACCGTTGATCTGCCGCGCCTTCTTATTCGAGCGCACTTCAGTGTCCGCATTATCAACAAGCCCTACAAAACGAATTCCCCATTCAATAAACCGTCCGTGAATATACTGCTCTATAACCTCCATATTGCGGCTGAAGCGCGACTGGCTTTTGCATAAAACTATGTTGAACCTGCCGCTTTCCGCATCCCTTATCATCCTGTTAAACTGCGGTCTCTTATTGTCCTCACCCGCATACGCGCCGCTGTAGTCCTCGTCACAGTAAATATCCGCCACCTGCCACTGCATTTTTAAAGCATAGTTAAGCAGCATGGATTTCTGATTTTGTATTGATTGGCTCTCGCGCTCGCCGCTGTCAATATCTTCCTTCGACAAACGCACATAAACGGCCGCTCTGTCACTCATACTGTCCCTATCAGTCAACGCCGGCTTACCCTCCTATATTTTTACGAATTATTTCCGCTACAGTCTTTTCTATCCTTTTTTTATTTTCTTCCGACAATATATCAATCCGTTCCCCGTTCCGATTACAATGAACCGTTTCAAATTCTTTATCCTTCATTTTAAGTCACCTCTATAGACTTTATGAATCTTACGGGTTGTACTATGATTGCGTATATTTTCTTATCCGGCTTGTACAGCGACGCTGCTGCCGCCGCTTTTTCCCTTCGTCACTATAATTTGTCTGTCAATCTTTTCCTTAAGCTCGCTTACATGCGAAATAATCCCGACGAGCCTGTCACCCTCCGCAAGCGTGGACAGCGCCGCCATCGCCTGCGCGAGAGAGTCGCTGTCGAGAGAGCCGAAGCCCTCGTCGACAAACATGGTATCGAGCTTTATACCGCCCGCCGACGCCTGTATCTCGTCCGACAGTCCCAGCGCGAGCGACAGCGACGCCTTAAACGCCTCGCCGCCCGATAAGGATTTTACGCTTCTCTCAGTTCCGTTATAGTGGTCGATAACGTCCAGCTCCAATCCGCTTTGACTGCGGTTGTTCGCCGCTTCCTTGCAGCGTATCATCTCATACTGTCCGTTTGTCATTATCAGAAGGCGGGTGTTGGCGCGGTTTATGATATGGTCAAAATACGTCATTTGAATATAGGTTTCAAGCATGATTTTTTCCTTACCGCTGATAGTGCCGTTAGCGGTGTCTGACAGCGATTTCACCCATGTCCATTTTTCTTCCGCAGCTTTGATTTTTTCGGATTGCCCGATGATATTTTTCCTGATTTTATCATTGGCGTCAATCCGCGAATGAATTTCCTTTTCGATGTTTTCCGCGGCTTCTTTTTGCTGTTTCAATTCATCCTGTCTGTCCCGAAGCGCATCGGCGTCAATTTCCTCCGCTCCGGCAAGCAGCTTTTCGTTTTCCTCTTTTTTGCTCTTTGCCGCCGTTATGCTTTGCTTTATCTTATCATAGTCATCGCGCGCCCGCTTTATTTCGTTTTCTATATCGGCTTTTTTTGTTTCGTAGCTTTCTTTCGCGTTTTCCGCGAGATTTTTGCTTTCATATTCCAGTTTTTTGCCGAGTGCCTCCACGCGTTCCGAAATATGTTTTTTGTCAGCTTCGTTTTTAGTGATATTCTCTTTCAAAAATGATATTTCATTTTCCGTTTTCTGAAGCTTTTCTTTCTCTTTTGGAATATTTTTTCCCAAATTTTTCTTGCGGGCTTTGGATTTATTGATTTTTTCAAGCTGCTCCTCAATTATTTTTTCATGCGCGGCAAGTTCATTTTCGGTTGATTCTATCGCTTCTGAAAGCTCGGTATAATCGCCGAAAAGACGCTTTGCTCTATCACGTGTCTGCTTTTCCTTTTCCTCGTACTGACCTCTAATCTTGCCGGCTTTTTCGCTTGCCTTCGCCGCGGCTGACGCAGCAAGCTCCGCCGCGGCTTTGCTTTTCTTAACATCCGCCTTGTCGGGCGCGCCCTCCGTCATATCGGCAAGCTTCGGATGCGAAACGGAGCCGCATACGGGACACGGCTCTCCATCGGCGAGGTTTTGAGCCATTATCCCCGCCTGCTCGTCCAAATACCGCTTATTCAGAATCTCGTATTTTTCCTTTGACGCGGACGCTTTTTCCGACTTGTCCGCATAGTCCTTCTGCGCTTTTTCCAGCTTCTTTTTTAGATTTTCCAGCTCGTTTATATCAAGTGAAAGACTGCTTATTTCAGCTTTTTTATTATCGGTTTTTTCCTTCTCGGATTTCAGCTTTTCCTCGTCCGCTCCTATATCTTCCAATGATTTTAATTCCGCTTCAAGAGCGGAAATTTTCTTTTGCGTGCCATCGCTTTCAATCTTTTTCAGCTGAAGCGTTTCACCGTCCCTCTCAATTAAATCAGCGATTTTATTCAAATTCTGTATCTTTTCGTCTCTTTCGTCGTATTCGTCAAGATGCTCGGCAATCACCGCTATTTTATTTGCAAGCTCCGCCGCTTCCGGCTGTTTCTCTTCAGCTTTATTGAGAACGTCCGCGAATTCCGCTTTTCTTCTTGATAAGCCGACAAGCTCTTTTTCCGCCTCGGCGAGAGAAATTTTCGCGCGTAAAAGCGTTTCCGCTTTTGTAAGCTCCTTTGTTATTGCTTCAAGCTCGCCGTCGATTTTACTTATAGTATTCCGAAATTTTTCTTTGGCGGTTTGGTCTTTTTCAATAATCTCGTCTATCAAAAGCATCGTGTCAGCCATTGAAATTTCACCGTTTCTTGCCTTTGATACCCGCATAAAGAGTATATCGTCATCGTCACAGGAAATACCGCTTATGTACTGCTTTATGCTGCTTGAAAGCTCGTCGTATTCCTTTTTTAAATTACCCGATTCCGCTTTCAGTTCCTCCTGCAGCGCGGAATAGATCCGCGTATTAAAAATCTTCTGAAAAATCTTTTTCCGATCGTCCGTCGACGCGAACAGCAGCTTACGGAAATCGCCCTGCGCAATCATTGCTATCTGTGAAAACTGATTTCTGTCAATTCCCATAATTTCCACTACTGATGCGTTGACCTCCTTCGGCTTCGTTACGGGCGGTCTGAGGTCGACGCCGCTGTCATCAAGATAATGAAGCTCCGCGCCCGCCCGTTCGGTCGTAAAACCGCCTCCGCGTTTTGCGGGACGCTCATACTCGGGATTTCTTTTTATATAATATTTTTTCGAACCGTATGTAAAATACATTTCAACCTCGGTAGGCGTTTCCGGCGCGGCGTATTTTGAGCGCAGCATTGACGTTTCGCGGCTGTCGCCGCTCGGCTCGCCGTACAGTGCGAAGGTTATCGCATCGAAAATGGTAGTTTTTCCCGCTCCCGTATCGCCCGTTATAAGGTACAGTCCGCTTCCGCCGAGCATATCAAGATTAATTTCCGTTTTTCCCGCGTACGGTCCGAACGCGGATATAATCAATTTAGTGGGCTTCACAGGCTTTCCTCCTTTATCCGTTCAATCAGCCCGTCTATAAACTCGCGCTGTATATCGCTCATAGGCTGATTATTCTGCAGCTCGTAAAATTCCGCGAAATATTCGCCGGGCTGCTTGTTCTTAACTATTTCCGCCTCTCCGACAGCCGTATTCGAACGCGTCCGCTTATTGTCGTAATCGAGCTTCATCAGATTATGGTAGACGGTTCTCAATTTCCCGATTGCGTCAGGTATATCATTCTCATCTGTGAGCGTAATATGAATATAATCATTTTCATATGTTTTTCCGTCGTAAAAATTCTTTGACATAATATCGTTATATAATCCTTTAATCTCCTTCATATCCCTGAGCGGTTCGAGCGGAATTGTTCTTACATTCAGTCTATCCGTCAGCTCGACAACCGTGACGGATTTTTTATCCTTCGCCTCCGAAAACGAATATTTAAGCGGAGTTCCGCAGTAACGAACCCTTTCGCTTTTACAGTTCTGCGGGCGGTGAATATGTCCGAGAGCCGTGTAGTCAAAGCAATCGAAAACCGAAACATCCACGTTGTCCGTTCCGCCGACCGATATTTCCTCCGATTCCGTTCTTTCCGCTCCGGTTACGAATTGATGCGTAATCATTATATTACGCTCGTCCGTGTTTACATGAAGCTCGTCTATCGCCCTGCGCAGAGCGTCAGTGTAAGAGCTGATAGCGCTGTCATCCCCGAAAACCGTCCGCACGTGGACGGGCTTTATATACGGCAGCATATAGATATTTATCTTGCCATATTCGTCCTCCATAGCGACGGGCTCTATTTTTCCGTCGTAAACGGGCGATATGTATATACCGCTGCCGTTCATAAGCCGTCTGCCGAATGATACGCGCTCGGGCGAGTCGTGGTTGCCGCTTATGATAAACACGGATGTTTTTCGCTTTGCAAGACGCGTAAGAAAATTGTCAAACAATTGCACCGCCTCCGCCGACGGTATGGATTTATCATATACGTCACCCGCGATAAAGACGCCGTCGGGCTTTTCCTCGTCTATGATGTTTATAATTTTTTTCAGTATGTACTCCTGATCCTCAAGCATGGAATATTCGTTTACACGCTTGCCGATATGAAGATCGGATAAATGTATGAATTTCAATTTGACATCCCTTTCCGTTTGCATTATACGGAAATGAAGCTGTCAAAAAAACAGCTTCATAAAACCCGCAGATTTATATCAATTACACCATTGATAATTTTATTGTATACTCTCATTATTTAATTGTCAAGAATTTCGTAATAAATATTTGGTTTAAACCGCCTCAACATCCGAAAATACCCATATAATCTCAGCTTTAGTGCATTTTACGGTCATTGCCTTATCAACTACATCCTGTCCGCAGGAAGTCAGATATACTCTGATATTTTCAAGACAGTCTTTATCACGGCGCTGTGCATGACTGATAACAAAAGCCCCGCGCCGCCGAACATTTCGCTTTTTTAATTAAAAAGAGCGGGGATTTCTGTCCCGAAATCCCCGCCCTGTATCTTTACTCCGCGTCAATCATCTTCACAAGCTCTCCGTACTGCTCCTGTGAAATTCTGTCGTTGAGCAAAAACACATCCAGCTTGTCCTTCATCTCCTGCGCATCGAACTTCCCGCGCTCGATTATTGATTTACAATATGTATACGTCATGATAACTCCTCCTTATATCCCCAATTCCAATTTTGATAATCTGTAGTCCAAGTCAAGCTGATACTCCGCCTGACTTGCCGGTTGCGCCGCCTCGTATTCCTCGCGGCTCGTGTATTTTATCATCTCATTAGCCGTAAACATCGGATCGGCCGCGCCCGACACAT
>CANQXJ010000002.1 GCA_947627795.1 uncultured Clostridia bacterium | reverse complement strand
ATTTTTTAGCACATAAACAGAGGACGGGAATTTTCCCGTTTTGTATTTATATGCTAAAGCATATCTCCCGAAAAAATAAAAGAAAAGGAGATAAGCAAATGTTTAAAACATTCGAAACAACATTGGCGGGCAGACCGCTTATTATCGAGACGGGCAAAATGGCTCAGCTCGCGAACGGAAACTGCCTCGTGCGCTACGGCGACACAGCAGTAATGGTAAACGTAACGGCTTCGAGAACGCCGAGAGAGGGAATCGACTTCTTCCCGCTGTCGGTCGACTACGAAGAAAAGCTGTACTCGGTAGGAAAAATCCCGGGCGGCTACGTAAAGAGAGAGGGTAAGCCCTCGGAAAAGGCTATCTTGACAAGCCGTGTTATCGACAGACCTATCCGCCCGCTGTTCCCGTCGGATCTGAGAAACGACGTAACGGTCGTGGCGACGGTTCTTTCGGTCGATCAGGACAACCCTCCCGAGGTCGCGGCGCTGATCGGAACGTCGATAGCGCTTTCGATATCGGACATTCCGTGGAACGGCCCGATAGGCGGCGTATGGGTAGGACTTGTTGACGGCGAGTACGTTATAAACCCGAACGTCGAACAGCGAGAAAAGAGCCAAATGCACGTTACCGTCGCGGGAACGAAGCAGAAGGTCGTAATGATCGAGGCGGGCGCGAACGAGGTCGAGGAAAAGGTGATGCTCGAGGGCATCAAGTACGCGCACAGCGTTATAAAGGATCTGTGCGACTTCATCAGCGGCATACAGGCTGAGATAGGCAAGGAAAAATTCGAGTACGAGTCGCACGACATCGACCACGACTTATACGACGCTGTCAAGGAGCTTGCGTACGAGGATCTAAAGCGCGCGCTCGACACCGACGATAAGAACGTACGCGACGACAGAATAGGCGAAATCACCGACAGAATTATGCCCGAATTGGAGGAGCGTTTCCCCGAAACGATAGACCAGTTCGGCGAGGTCCTGTATAAAATGCAGAAGGAGATCGTGCGTAACTGGCTTTTGGAGGGCAGACGCGTGGACGGCAGACAGCTCAATCAGATAAGACCGCTTTCGGCTGAGGTCGATCTGCTTGCGAGAGTTCACGGCTCCGGTCTGTTCACGAGAGGTCAGACGCAGGTATTGTCCGTGGCGACACTCGCGCCGCTTTCGGAGCATCAGCGTCTTGACGGAATAGATATGGAAGAGGAAAAGAGATATATGCACCACTACAACTTCCCGTCGTACTCGGTAGGCGAGACAAAGCCGTCGCGCGGACCGGGCAGACGCGAGATCGGTCACGGAGCACTCGCGGAGCGTTCGCTCGTGCCGGTTCTTCCGTCGGAGGAGGAGTTCCCGTACGCGATAAGAGTCGTATCGGAGGTGCTTTCGTCAAACGGCTCGACGTCGCAGGGCAGTGTGTGCGGCTCGACGCTTGCGCTTATGGCGGCGGGCGTGCCTATCAAAGCTCCGGTCGCGGGTATTTCGTGCGGTCTTATCACAAAGGAAAACGGCGAATTCACAACTATGGTCGATATCCAGGGACTTGAGGACTTTTATGGCGAAATGGACTTCAAGGTTGCCGGAACAAAGAAGGGTATCACCTCAATACAGGTCGACATAAAGAACGACGGTCTCCCCTACGAGGTAATTTGGGAGGCGCTCACAAAGACGCGCGACGCGAGATATTATATCATCGACGAAATTCTCTTAAAGGCGATCCCCGCGCCGAGAAAGGAGCTGTCGCCGTACGCACCGAAGGTTGACGTTATGCATATCGACGTTGACAAGATTAGAGACGTAATAGGTCAGGGCGGCAAGGTCATACAGGGTATCGTAGCCGACACGGGCGCTAAGATCGACATCGAGGAGGACGGAACTATCTACATTTTCGCTCTCGACCAGGAATCAGGAAACGCGGCAAGAGCGGCTATCGAGGCTATAGTAAAGGAGCCGGAGGTAGGCGAAATTTACAACGGTCTTGTAAGAACGATCCAGCCGTTCGGCGCGTTTGTTGAGATTTTGCCGGGCAAAGACGGTCTTTGCCACATTTCGAAGCTCGCCGACCACAGAGTGGCGAAGGTGGAGGATGTTTGC
Source organism: uncultured Clostridia bacterium (assembly GCA_947627795.1). GTDB lineage: Bacteria > Bacillota > Clostridia > UBA1381 > UBA1381 > CANQXJ01. The sequence goes on along the minus strand of CANQXJ010000002.1, from coordinate 89,762 downwards.
AACGTCGGCGACAGGCTGCTTGTGAAGGTTATGGATATTGACCAAAAAACGGGCAAGATAAGCCTTTCGCATAAGGACGCGGTCAAGGAACAGCAGAATAACGAAAAATAAATAAAAAATTACCATAATGGCAGGCTTCAAAAGGGTATAAAATAAAAATTGCGAAAGTCTGTCGATTAAAAAAGAAAGTAGAACGGATAGAAGCGTTTCATGTTATGCTTCTATCCGTTTTTTTCACTTGGCGCTGTCATTGCCGATAACGCGGAAAAAATTTTTAAAATAATTATCGGTTTTAAGGTTATTTTAATTTTTCGGTTGTAAAATTATTTCAAAAGGAGGCGTGAAAATGTCAATTGAGGTATTCAACAGATACGAGCATAAGTATCTTCTTGACAAGGAAACATACGAAAAGATGCTCAATATTATGGATACGCATATGGTGCTTGATTCTCATAACCCGAATCACCGTACATATACGATCGCGAATATATACTTTGACACGAAGGACGATTATCTGATCAGACATTCTTTGGAAAAGCCGCAGTACAAGGAAAAACTCCGCATGAGAGCGTACGGAGTGCCCGGCGAAAAATCAAAAGTATTTCTCGAAATAAAGAAAAAATGTCACGGAATCGTAAACAAGCGGCGTACAACTCTCGGTCTTGACGAGGCGTATAAGCTTGTCGAGTCGGGCGAAATGCCGCAGGTCAAGAATTATATGAATGAGCAGGTTTTGCACGAGATAGTGTATTTTCTGCATCATTACAAGCTCGAGCCGAAGGTATATCTCGCGTATAACAGAATCGCGTATTTTGAAAAGGATAATCCCGACTTACGCGTTTCATTCGACACCAACATACGCACCCGCCGCTATGACGTGCATCTGGAGGACGGCGACTACGGAGAGCAGCTTCTTGATGACGACATATATCTGATGGAAATAAAAACAGCCCGCGCGATGCCGCTGTGGCTTGCGCACACTCTTACGGAGCTTAACATACACAGATGCAGCTTCTCGAAATACGGAACTGAATTTATACACTATATTCATTCCGATATACTTAACAAACAATTATTAACGGAAAGCAGGACATAAACAATGGATAATTTTTTTAACGAAATTCTCACAAACGTGTCTACCGAAATGTCTGTAGCCTCGTCGGTGACAACCATACTTATAGCGGGACTGATGGGACTCGCGGTGGCGTTTACATATTTTAAAACGCAGGAGGAGGAAAGCTTCCAACGCAGCATGGCGATCACGCTTCTGATGCTGCCGATGATATTATCGGTGATAATACTCTTCGTAGGAAGCAATATCGCGCGGGCGTTCAGCTTAGCGGGAACACTCTCTATCATACGCTTCAGGAGCGCTCCGGGCGACCCGAAGGATATAGGATTTATATTCTTCGACATAGCGGCGGGGCTCGCCTGCGGAGTGGGATTATACGGATACGGCGCGATTTTTGTGGTGATCGTATGCGTTATCATAATGCTTGCCGAGAAATTCAGGCTGTTTGAAAGAAAAACGGTTCAAAAGACGCTGAAAATAACCGTTCCCGAGGATTTGAACTACGAGGGAGCGTTTGACGATATATTAAGCAAATACACAAAAAAATACTCGCTCGCAAAAATAAGAACGACCGATTTGGGCTCGCTGCTGGAGCTTGATTACCATGTGACAATGGAGCCGAAGCAGCGCGAACGGGAGTTCATAAACGAGCTGAGATGCCGCAACGGAAACCTCAATATAATTCTTGCGGTAACACATCATAATCATGTTTAAAGGAGTCTGATATTCAATGAAACCTTTTGTAAAAAAAGCTTTCGCGGCGGTTCTGATCGCGGCTGCCGCAGTCAGTCCCGTAATCACGTCGGGCTGCTTCGCCGATGACGGCGAGGAATGGAAAAACAACACGGGCGAGATAGATCTCGATAATATGTCGGTCACGGGCTCGGGCGTTGCCGTTGACGGAAACACGGTGAAAATCACCGACGGCGGCGACTTCACGGTTTCGGGAACGCTCGCGGACGGCATGATCTATGTAAACGCCGAGGAAAAGGTAAAGCTTCGCTTGAGCGGCGCGAGCATTTCAAACAGCTCGGGTCCGGCGATATTTTTCGATAACGCGGAAAAGGCGTTTATCACTATAACGGAAAACACCGAAAATTACCTCTCCGACGGAAAAACATATTCTGTCGAGGACGCGGACGGCGCGCTGTTTTCAAACGACGATCTTGAAATCAAGGGCGGCGGAACGCTTAATATCAGCGGAAACTATAAGCACGGAATAGCAGGAGACGACGATATAAGCGTAGAAAACGGCACGATCGTTATTAATTCGTACGAGCACGGAATCAAGGCAAATGATAAACTGTCCGTTTCCGGCGGCGATATAACGGTCACATCCGAAACCGGCAAGGGTATGAAAGCCGATTTGGAGGTCGTGCTTGACGGCGGCGTTATAAACGTCACAAGCGAGCAGAGCGAAGGCATAGAAAGCAAGGGAACGCTCACGATCAACGGCGGAGATATAAACGTCGTTTCAGCCGACGATGGTATAAACACCGGAAACGAAAGCTCGGATCAAACCGATCCCCTCAATGACTTCGGACAGCGCGGCGATATGCAGAACGGACAGCGTCCGATGCGCGGCGATATGACACCTCCGGACGGAACTACGTCTCCCGACGGAGAAATGATGCATGGCGGAAATATGTCTCCCGACGGAATGACACCTCCCGACGGTGAAATGACACACGGTGGAAATATGCCTGCCGACGGAGAAATGATGCACGGCGGAAATATGGGCGGCGGTAACCGCGGGATGGGCAAAGGCGGAATGATGATGGATGAGGAAACAGCCGCGGCTCATGCCATAACGATCAACGGCGGCAATATCAGAGTATGCGCCGAAGGCGACGGCATTGACTCGAACGGCAGCCTTATAATAAACGGCGGAACGATCGTGGTAGACGGTCCCGTCAACAGAGGAAACGGTCCGCTCGACGCGGAAGCGGGCGTTACCATGAACGGCGGAACGGTCATAACGGCGTCGAGCGCGGGTATGATGCAGCTTCCGTCCGCGGCTGACGGAATAAATATGATGCAGGTGGGCTTCAGCGAAGCGCAAGCCGCGGGTACGGCGGTTTCGGTAAAGGAAACGTCAAGCGGCGCGGAGCTTATGACGATGACTCCGACGAAGAGCTTCCAAACATTGGTATTCGCTTCCGCAGAGCTGAAAAGCGGAACGGATTACACGATATATCTTAACGGCGAAAAATACGATTCGTTTACCGCGTCAGCCGGAACAACCACGGTCGGCAGCGCGGGGTTCGGCGGTTTCGGCGGCAGAGGTATGGGCGGCGGACGCAATGGTCAGGCTCCGATCGGCGGCTTAAACCAAAATAACGCGCCGCAGAATGATGTGATCAAGGTTTTCGTAAACGGAAACAGGGTTCGTTTTGACGCGGATCCCGTACTCAGAAACGACACCACTCTCGTAGGCTTCAGAGCGATACTCGAGGCGCTCGGGGCGGAGGTTTCGTGGGACGGAGAAACAAAGACTGTGACGGCGATCGGCAACGGAGTGACGATCACTCTGAAAATCAATTCAACAAAAGCCGATGTGAACGGTCAAAGCTATGATTTGCTCGCCGCTCCCGAAATTATAAACGACAGCACGTTGGTGCCCGTCAGATTTCTCTCCGAGCAGCTCGGTATGAAGGTCGACTGGGACGGAGAAACAAAAACAATAAATATAGCTTCTTAATAATTATTTCTCTTTTTAATAATTATTTCTCTTTTCAGAAAAAACCGGCGCGTATATTTGCGCCGGTTTTAATTTATTATTCAGCTTTAAATCCCTTTATCCACATCTGCGGCATTTCAATGAAGAAAATGCCGTCGTGGGAGTCAAATTCGTCGCGTTCCTCGGTTACGCAGCGCAAATGCGTCACGCCGAAGCGCGCCACGTCAAGGCGGATCTTTTCATTCGTTACGCCCATGTTCGCGATAATTACGTATTTTTCGTCCTCGTATGTGCGGATAAACGCGTATACATGACCTATTTTGTACACGCTTTCAAAGTCGCCTATCGAGAACGCCTTCGACATTTTTCTGAGCGCTATCATATTCTTGTACCGCGTTCTGAACACGCCGGTCGAATCGACCTTGTCTATTCTGTCCCACGGGAACGCGCCGCGGCAGAACGGATCGCCGTAGCCCTGCATACCTATTTCGTCGCCGTAATATATGCACGGAACGCCGGGGAGCGTCATTTGCAAGCCTAAAATCAGCGTCGCTCTCGCCGTCGCAAGCTCCAGTCCGTAGCCGTCAAGGCGGAAATTAGCCTGATAGTCGCGGTCGACCTCGTGGCGCGACGGGACGTTGCCCATGAGCGTGAGCACTCGCTCAACGTCGTGGCTCGAAACCATATTGAAAAGCGAGTAATACGCGGGCATCGGGTAGTTTTCCTTCAGGCTCATGAGACGCTGATCGAGCCCTTCCGCGTCGATCCTGCCCAGAGCCGCGTCTATAAGGGCGTTTCGCATGGGGTAATTCATTACGGAGTCAAGCTCGTCGCCCATGAAATACTTGCGCCGCTCGCCGTACGCGATCTTATGCGACGCGTCCTCCCATACCTCGCCTATCACGACCGCGTCCTCGTCTACGCTTTTTACATTCTCGTGAAGCTCCTTTACGAAGAAATCGGGGAGCTCGTCGACAACATCAAGACGCCAGCCCGAAGCGCCGAGCCTGAGCCATTTTTTGACTATCGCGTTATCGCCCGACAAAATATATTTCCTGTATTCCTCGCTGTGCTCCTCCACCTGCGGGAGCGTCGTCATGCCCCACCACGACTCGTACGTGTCGGGCCAATCCGAGAAACGGTACCATTTATAGTACGGCGAATCCTGCGACTGGTACGCGCCGACGCTGTCGTATTCGCCGTTTTTGTTGAAGTATTGGCTGTTGCTGCCGGTGTGGTTGAACACTCCGTCGAGGATTATGCGTATGCCGCGCTTTTTCGCCTCGGCGCACAGCTCCTTGAAGGTTTCCTCGTCGCCGAACATCGGGTCGATCTCCTCATAGCTGCCCGTGTCGTATTTGTGGTTCGAATACGCGCGGAAAATCGGGTTTAAGTACAGAACGGTAACGCCGAGCTCCTCCAAATACGGGAGCTTTTTTATAACGCCCTTTAAATTGCCGCCGAAAAAGTCGTTGGCTTTATACTCGCCGCCGAACTGCTCGGCTTTGTAAAACGGCGTGTCGTTCCAGTCGCGCTTGATTATGTCTGTTCTGTCCCCTAAAAAGCCGCCGTCCTCGTTACCGTTGCAAAAGCGGTCGACGAAGATCTGATACGCGATGCTCTCCTTGAACCAGTCGGGCGTTTTGTATTTCTCGTCGTATACGGTGATCTGAAACGAATTTCCGGGCTGGCCGAAGCTTATCGAGCCGATGCCGCCCAAATTCATCTGATTGTTGCCGTAATAAATTTTACCCTGATTTGTTTCAAGCTCGAAATAGTACCAAATAAGCCCCGGTTCTTCGGGCATGTTTATCCTTGCCGAATAGATCGAGCGGTCGCCCAATGAAAAGATATACGACATATCCTTGTAAATCGGCTCGCCGCCGTCGGTTTTGTAAACGAGATGCACCGCCGACGGTATGCCCAGCCCCGAAACGGAGATACGGAGCCGCACCTCGGTCCCGCACGTGACAGCGCCGAACGGGCGGCGGTAAAATTTTTCCCTGGAATTATGTTCTATATCCATAAATCAAATCTCTCCCATAGAAAAATATCGGGCGGGTTGTGGGCAACCCGCCCCGAACAGTTTCAAATTATTTTATCGGCGTTAAATGCCAAATGTTCTTGTTGTAGTCGGCGATCGTTCTGTCGCTTGAGAAGAATCCCGCGCGCGCCGTGTTCATGATAGACATCTTAAGCCACTTATCTCTGTCCTGATAGTCTCTGGACATCTGCTCCTGAGTTTTCATATATTCCTCGAAATCTCTTATCACCATGTAGGTGTCGGGATAACCGTAGTCGCCGAACAGAAGCGTGTTGTAGAGATCCTTGAAAAGCTGGTTGTGTCCCGGCGCGAGCGTGCCGTCTATAAGCTGCTCCAGCGCGCGGCGCAGGCTCTTGTTGGTGGAGTAGATAGTCTTTACTTCCTCCGTTCCCGCGTAGCGGACTCTGCCTTCGACCTCCTCAGCCTTCAAGCCGAAGATGTAGATGTTATCCTCGCCTACCTGTTCGAGCATCTCAACGTTAGCTCCGTCGAGCGTACCGCAGGTTACGGCGCCGTTGAGCATGAACTTCATATTGCCCGTACCCGACGCTTCCTTACCCGCCGTCGAGATCTGCTCGGAAATATCAGCCGCGACGATAAGCTTCTCCGCGATAGATACGCCGTAGTTTTCTATAAATACGACCTTTATCTTGTTGTTTATTCTCTGGTCGTTGTTTATCAAATCAGCGACGGAGTTTACAAGCTTGATGATAAGCTTAGCTCTCTTGTAGCCGGGAGCAGCCTTCGCGCCGAAAAGATATGTCTTGGGATAATAGCTCTCCGCGTAAGCCGGATCCTCGAGTATCCTGTTGTACTCCGCTAAAATATGGAGCACGTTCATCAGCTGACGCTTATACTCGTGCATACGCTTGCACTGTACGTCGTAGATAGAGTCGGGGCTGATGTCTATGCCGTTATGCTCCTTGACGTACTCGGCAAGCTTCACCTTGTTATCGCGCTTTATAGCCGCGAACTTCGTCATGAAGTCCTTATCATTCGCGTATTCCTCGATCTTCGCAAGCTGCTCGGTGTCCTTGATCCAGTCCATACCGATCTTTGAGATGATAAGGTCGGCGAGGTCGCGGTTGCAGTTGCAGATCCATCTTCTGAACGTGATACCGTTCGTGATAGCGAAGAAGCGGCTCTTATCCATTACATAATAATCTCTGAATATATCCTTTTTGAGGATCTCCGTGTGGAGCTTCGAAACGCCGTTTACCGCGTAGCAGCTCGCGAGACACATATTCGCCATGAATATCTGATTATCCGAGATAATAGCCATATACTTATGCTTCGCGTGGTCACCGGGATAAAATTCCTCGAGTCTTATCATAAGACGTCTGTTCATTTCCTCGGCTATCATGCAGATTCTCGGAAGTACGCGTCTGAACAGGTCAAGCGGCCACTTCTCGAGTGCTTCGCTCATGACCGTGTGATTCGTGTAAGCGAATGTTTTTGTTACTATATCCCACGCTTCGTCCCAGCCGAGACCCTTCTCGTCCATGAGTATTCTCATAAGCTCGGGAATAGCCATTGTCGGGTGCGTGTCGTTGATGTGGATCACTACCTTATCCGGCAGCTTAGTCCAGTCATCGCCGTTTCTTTCTTCAAATTCTTTTAATATCCACTGTAACGTAGCAGAAACAAGGAAATACTGCTGCTTTAATCTGAGCTCCTTACCCTCTGTGTGGTTATCCTCAGGGTAGAGAACGTGCGAGATTACCTCCGCCGTTTGGCGCTGCTCGATCGCGCGCAGATAGTCGCCCTGGTTGAACGACGACATATCCATGTACTCCGGCGCTTTCGCGCTCCACATACGGAGCTTGTTTATGATCTTCGAGTTGTAGCCGCAGATTGGCATATCGTACGGTCTTGCGAGAATCGTCTGCGCGTTTTCGTGGATGCAGACCATTCTGCCGTCCTGCCACTCCTCGCGGATATGACCGCCGAATTTAACCTCGACTGTTTCCTCGCGTCTTTCAACCTCCCACGCGTTGCCGTGCTCGAGCCACGAATCGGGAATTTCCGTCTGATAGCCGTCCACTATCTTCTGTCTGAACAAGCCGTATTCGTAACGGATCGTGCAGCCGTACGCCGGTAGATCCATCGTCGTGAGCGAGTCTATAAAACAAGCAGCAAGACGACCGAGACCGCCGTTACCGAGGCCGGCGTCGTTTTCGTTTTCCGCGATCTCATCCAAAGTGTAGCCTAAATCAGCAAGAACCTTCTTATAGCTGTTTGTTTCCATAAGGTTCAGTATATTGGTCTTTAAAAGTCTGCCCATAAGGAACTCAAACGATAAATAATAGAGCTTCTTTGAACCCTGCTTCTTGACCTGCGCATGTGACTTGGTCCACTTCTCCATGATTTGGTCTCTTACGGTGAAAGCGCACGCGTTGTAAATCATGTGCGGGGACGCGTCCTGTATCGTTTTACCATAGTAACGCGCTACCTTGCCTATGATTTCGTCCTTCAGCCGTTTTTCCATAGCGTTAAGCTTTATCGGCTTTTCGGTCGCTTTTGTTGTTTTTGTTTCTGCCATTTTGAATTACTCCCCTTTTTTTGGTTTTTTTGCCGTGGTTGTTTTTTTAGTTGCTGTTTTAGCTGTAGTTTTTGTTGTTTTTGCGGCTGTTTTTGCCGTTGTTTTCTTTGCCGCTGCCTTTTTTGCCGTTGTCTTTTTAGTCTCGGGCTCTTTTTCCTCTTCCTTGAAAGGATTTTCAACCTCGACTATATGCGGCACCGACTTTTCGGCAACCTCCGCCTGCGATTTCTCGGACGCGGCTTTTAAGTCCTCCTCGAAATGACTTTTCTTCGCGGCGGGTTTTTTAGCGGCTTTTTTCGCGGGCTTTTTCTTAGGCTCTTCTTTCTTTTCGGGAAGGTCGTAAATGCCCGTGAGCTCCTGATACATTTTTATATACTTATCGGCTGAAACATTCCATGAATAATCGGTGTTCATGCCGTTGGAGATGATGTTCTTCCACTCGTCCTTGCGGTTGTAGTAGATATCCATTGCGTACCAAATTATTCCGAGCATTTCATCCGCGTTATAATTTGCGAACGAGAAGCCCGTGCCCTCGCCGGTATATTCGTTATACGGCTGAACGGTGTCCTTCAAGCCGCCCGTTTCGCGGACGATCGGGACTGTTCCGTAACGCAGGCTGATAAGCTGCGAAAGTCCGCACGGTTCAAATCTCGACGGCATGAGGAACGCGTCCGCAGCCGCGTAAATCTTATGCGACAGCTCGTTCGAGAAATAAATCTGAGCCGATAATCTGTCGGGATACTTCCACGCGTAGTGGCGGAAAAGATTTTCATATCTCTCGTCGCCCGTGCCGAGTACGACAACCTGCGCGCCGCCGTTGCAAAGCTCCTCGATCTTGTACGCCACGAGGTCGAAGCCCTTTTGGTCGGTAAGACGCGAAACAACGCCTATCATCATCTTGTCGGGATCCTGCGGAAGTCCCAGCTCCGCCTGAAGTCTTAATTTATTTTCAACCTTTTTCTTATATACGTCCTTGGCCGAGTAGTTTACATAAATCATCGGATCCGTAGCCGGGTTCCAGTCGGTGTACGATATGCCGTTTACGATACCGCACAAATCGCCGCTTCGAGCGGAGAGCAGACTGTTTAAGCCCTCGCCGTATTCCTCGGACTGAATTTCGCCCGCGTACGTTTCACTGACGGTCGTTATCTTATTCGCGTAAACCATACCGCCCTTTAAGAGGTTCGCGTCCTTGTAAAACTCAAGCTTGTCGGGCGTGAAATAATAGTCGCTTATACCCATAGCGTCCTTGATCGCTCTTAAATCCCAGCGTCCCTGGAACTTGAGGTTATGGATCGTCATAACCGTCTTGATACCCTGATAGAACGGGTTGTCAAGGAACGTATCGAGGAACACGGGGATAGGTCCTGTCTGCCAGTCGTTGCAGTTTATAACGTCGGGTCTGAAATCGAGCGTCGGCAAAATCGACAGCACCGCCTTTGAGAAGAATATGAACTTCTCGCAGTCGAGGTGGATGTAGTCGTAGGGCTTATCGCCGTTGAAATAGAACTTGTTGTCAATGAAGTAGTAAATGCAGCCGTTGTATTCAAGCTCGAACACGCCCACATACTGCTTTCTCCACGCCATGTCGATGTAGATATGGTCGATATATTTCATCTGCTCCTTAAAGCTTTCCGGTATGCATTTATAGAGCGGGAGAATAACTCTCGCGTCAACGCCTTTTTCTCTTAAAACCGCGGGAAGCGAACCCGCAACGTCGCCCAATCCTCCCGTTTTTACAAACGGAGCCGCCTCTGAGCTTGCAAACAATACTTTCATGGTTATGTCCTTTCCGCGCATCGCGCTAATTCCTTGAACATAGAATTTCCAACTAACATATATTACCTTAAAACGTTTAATTTGTCAATATATATGCCGAAAAAAAGTAGTTTTTACCTATAATACCCCTCAAAATTCCATGTCCGGTTATATATTTTGATTATATGTTTTCCCGTTTTTTACTTTTCTATAAGCACGGACAGGGCTGCCCGTATGAGCAGTCCTGCCGTTTTATACGCTTTGAATCAGATTTTTGTGCCTTTTGAAATCGCGAGCGGATAGCTGTCCTGACCGATAAGCTTTCTGCCCTTTGTGATGTAAACCTCTTTATCGAATACAACGTGGTCGAGGTCTACGCCTTCCTCTATTACGGAGTCCTGCATGATTATCGAGTTCTTCACAACAGCGCCCTTCGCGATTTTAACGCCGCGCGAGAGGATGCAGTTTATAACCGTTCCCTCGATGGTGCAGCCGTCCGAGATAAAGCTGTTTTCAACCTCCGCCTCAGCGCCGTACTTTGTCGGCGACTGGTCTTTTGTCTTTGTATAGATAGGTCTTTCGGGGTTGAAAAGGTCTTTTCTCATATCCGCATCGAGGAAGCCCATGCTGTTCTTGTAGTATGACTTTAGGCTGTCTATCTTGTCCGTATAGCCCTTGTGCTCGAGAGCGAATATTCTCATGCCGCCCATCTTCTTTATGAGCGCGTCCTTGACGAAATCACGGTCGCCGCGCGCGCTGCACTCGTCAACTATACTTTCGAGAAGCGCTTTTTCAAGGATGTACACGTCCATGCTCGCAGCCGTGCTCTTCGGATAATACGGCTGAACCTCCATGTCCAAAACTCTGTTATCCTCGCCAAGCTCCAGCAGAGTGAAGCGCGAAAGCTCGGTTTCCTCCGCGCCCTTCATGTCGTGATAGAGCACGGTTATATCCGCCTGGTTCTGTACGTGATGCTCGACAGCCTCAGCAAAATCTATGTTATAAATGCTGTTGCCGAGCGACAGGATAACGTATGTCTGTCCGCTTCTGTGGATGAAGTCGGAAATGCCGGCGAGCATATCTATGTTGCCCTTGATCGTGCCGTATGTCATCTTTTCAAGGTTCGGCGGGAGAACGTTAAGTCCCCAGTTCTTTCTGTCAAGATCCCACGGCTTACCGGACTTGATATGGTCCATAAGCGATGAGTAATTCGTTTCCGTCGCAACGCCTATATTCGTTATGCCCGCGTTTGCCATGTTCGACAGAACGAAATCTATAATACGGTATCTGCCCGCGATAGGCAGAGCCGAGTTTGCTCTTATATCGGTGATGGGCGGTATTCTGTCCTCGCTTGTCAGAATGATACCCATTGTATCTCTACGTCTCATTAATCATTTCCCCCTTTCTTATTCAGCCGTGACCATGCTGCCCTTCGGAATTTCCGCATTCGCGGAAACAACGGAGCCGCCTTCGAGCAGAACGATACCGTGCGTACACATAGCCGACGCGTACTTGTTGTCTTCCTTCTCGACCGTGCCGACCTGAGCGCCGTCCTCAACGACCGCGTTCGAGCCTATAACGGTCTTTTCGATTTTGACGTTCTTGCCTATAGTCGCGCCCGGCATGATCACAGAATCCTTTACGGAGCTGCCCTCGCCTATCGTAACGCCGCCGAATATTACGGAGTGATTGACCTCGCCGCATATCGTGCAGCCCTCGGTTACCGTCGAGTTTATGATCTTCGCGCCCTTGCCCACATAATGCGGAGCGAGCGCCATGTTTCTCGAATAAATGCTCCAGCGTCTGTCGCTGATATCGAACAGAGGAGGATCGGCGATCAAGTCCATATTTGCTTCCCATAAGCTTTGGATCGTTCCTACGTCCTTCCAGTAGCCCTCGAAACGGTAGCTTACCATCTTTTCGCCGTTCTTGAGCATCTTCGGAATGATGTTCTTGCCGAAGTCGTTATCGGAATTCGGGTCATGCTCGTCGTCCGTCAAATATCTCTTTAACGCGTCATAGCTGAATATATAGATACCCATCGAGGCAAGATTGCTCTTGGGCTCCTTCGGCTTTTCCTCAAACTCAACTATAGTGCCGTCTTCATCAACGTTCATGATACCGAAACGGCTCGCCTCTTCCCACGGAACGGGCATAACGGCGATAGTAGCCGCCGCGCCTGTCTCCTTGTGAGCCTTCAGCATTTCGCCGTAATGCATCTTATAGATATGGTCGCCCGACAAAATCAGAACATGGTTCGGATTGAAGCCCTCAAGGAAACTGATGTTCTGATAAATAGCGTTCGCCGTGCCCTTGTACCACTCGCCCGTCTTGGCGCTCTGATACGGAGGAAGCACGTAAGCTCCGCCGTGGCTTCTGTCGAGATCCCACGGATTACCGTTTCCTATGTAGGTGTTCAGCTCCAACGGTTGATATTGTGTGAGTACGCCTACAGTGTCAATTCCCGAATGTACGCAGTTCGATAAGGGGAAGTCGATAATTCTGTACTTTCCGCCGAACGGTACAGCCGGCTTTGCAACGTTTTTCGTCAAAGCTCCCAGTCTTGAGCCTTGTCCGCCTGCAAGTATCATTGCTACGCAGTCTTTTGATACCATATTATCATCTCCTGTTTAATTTATTTTTTTGATTGCTTTGTCGTTTCTTCCGCTTTTGCTTTCTTAGCCGGTTTATCCGGCTTTGCCGCCGGAGCGGCTTTTTTTCTTTCCTTTTTCTTCTTTTTTATATACATAACCGAGTTTGGATCTATTTCAACCTCGATTGTGTGCGACATATCGGAGAACGGCTGCGGCTTCGCCTTATAGGTTTTGCCGGTCTTTCTGCGCGTTCCCCCGTATTTTATGGAGTTTGAGTGGAATACCACCTCGTAATCCCCCGCCGACGGCACTCCGATTTTATAAATCGGTCTTTCCACCGGCGTAAAGTTGCCTATTACTATTACGAAATCATCCTTGTTATTACCGCGGCGCATATACGAGATGACCGAGTTTTCGTTATCGCTCTCATTTATCCAGCGGAAGCCGTCCCAGCTTGTGTCGTTCTCCCAAAACGACGGATTGTCCAAATAGAAATGGTTCAAATCCTTAACGTATCTGTGGAGCTTCTTGTGGTTCTCCTGTTCAAGAAGCTGCCATTCGAGCTGGTCGTCGTATCTCCATTCAAGGAACTGTCCTATATCGCCGCCCATAAATATGAGTTTTTTGCCGACCATCGACATATAATAGCCCAAAAGTGTCTTGTAAGCCGCGAATTTTTCCTCGTATGTGCCGTACATCTTATCAATAAGCGAGCGCTTTCCGTGAACCACCTCGTCGTGCGAGAGCGGCAGGATAAAGTTTTCGGAATAAGCGTACATCATTATAAATGTAAGTAAGCCGTGGTTGTCCTTTCTGAAGAACGGATCCATGCTCATATAGCGGAGAGTGTCGTTCATCCAGCCCATGTTCCACTTGAAATTGAAGCCCAGTCCGTCATTCTCCGGAGGAGCGGTAACAAGCGGCCACGCCGTCGATTCCTCGGCGATCATCATGAAACTCGGATATTCCGTGCCCATGATCCTGTTTATTCGTCTGAACAAATCGACAGCCTCAAGATTTCCGTTGCCGCCGTACTCGTTCGGGATCCACTCGCCGTCGTTTCTGGAATAGTCGCGGTAGAGCATAGACGAAACGGCGTCAACGCGAAGTCCGTCGATATGATACTCCGAAGCCCAGAAATACGCGGACGACGTGAGAAACGAAATTACCTCCAGCCTCGAATAATCGAACACCATCGTGCCCCAGTCCTTATGCTCGCCCAGGCGCGGGTCTGCATACTCGTAGCACGGGCTTCCGTCGAACATTCTTAGCCCTTGCTCGTCACGTGGGAAGTGCGCGGGGACCCAGTCCATGATAACGCCTATCCCCTCTTTGTGGCATTTTTCAACGAAATATTTAAGCTGCTCAGCCGTTCCGTAGCGTGAGGTCGCCGCGAAATAACCCGTTACCTGATATCCCCACGAGCCGTCGAACGGGTACTCCGTAACGGGCATAAGCTCAACATAGTTATACCCCATCTCCTTCATGTACGGAACAAGAGCGTCCGCAAGCTCCTGATAGTTATAGAAGCTGCCGTCCGGATGAATTTTCCATGAGCCGGCGTGAACCTCGTAAATATTTATCGGGCTCGTAAGATTATTCGTTTTCGCACGCTTGTTCATCCAGCGCTTATCCGCCCATTTATACGGCGTAAGCTCCTTCGTTCTCGACGCTGTGCCCGGTCTTAGTTCAGCTTCGAACGCGTACGGGTCGGCACGGTAATATGTGTTTCCATCCTTCGCCTCTATGGCGTATTTATACAGCTCTCCCTCTTTAATATCCGTGAAAAAGCCATACCATATACCTGTCATGCCTATGGGCTGGAGCATTTTGTCAAATCCGTTCCAGCCGTTGAAATCACCCACAACGCGCACGCTTTTCGCGTTTGGCGCCCACACGGCGAAACGCCATCCTTTTTTGCCGTCCACGTTTACTTTATGCGAACCGAGCATTTCATATGACTTGTAATTATCGCCGCTATTGAACAAATATGTCTGAAAGTCGCTTATGTTTGCCCAATTGTTTTCATTAGCCATGCATTTTCTCCTCTCTTTTTTATTTTTTGATGTAATTTTTATCAGTAAATCCAATATACACCAATATTATTATAGTCATTATACCATACTTCTTTTTGGTAGTAAAGACTATAAATAAATAAATTTAAAAATATTTTTTGTGCAATATGTTAAATATTCATAATACCGGTATTATTCGCATGGCTTGCATACGCTTATGTTAAATTTTTATTTCAAATATATCGTATTTCTGTAACATTTGTAATAATTCTTGACAATTCGTTAATTATGTTGTAAAATATAATCGCTTAATATTCTTTAAGAAGTTTTCTGTATATTAGTTTTATTATATGTAATCCAATACTTAAAATGGAGCTCTCTTGGAATGGATTGCTCATTAAGTGTCGCGGATGGCAGTAATTACCTGCATAGTGCCGTTCGGATTATGGATAACTTATATGGAAAGCATTCATTTTAAGACAGCCCCTTGCAGGTTTTGGTTTACAAAAATCAAAGTCCGGCTAAAGCGGTGTAAGTACATTATTTGTATTTTATTGTCGTTTTATGCACGGCTTCAGGGGGTGTATTACTATAGAGCTTACAATAATTATTGCCCTCGCGGCGGCGGTTGTTGCCGCGGCGGTAAGCGGTATCATATGCTTTAAGCTGGGTATATCGCACAGAAAGAAAATTGCTGAAGCCGCATTCGGTTCGGCTGAGGAAAAGGCGCAGGCTATAATCGCGGACGCTGAAAAATCCGCAGTTTCCAAGAAACGCGAGCTTATGCTCGAGGCTAAGGAAGAAAATCAGAAAATGCGCTCGGATTTCGAAAAGGAAATAAAGGAGCGCAGAGGCGAGCTTAATCGTCAGGAGCGCAGACTTAACCAAAAGGAAGAAACCTTAGACCGCAAAACCGACAGCTTGGAGAAGAAGGAGCAATCCTACAACAACAAGTTAAAGCAGCTTGAACAGAAAGAAAAAGAAATAACAGAAATTAAGGAAAAGCAGTTGGCGGAGCTTGAAAGAATTTCATGTATGACGACGGATGAAGCAAAGGAAGCCATCCTTAAGAGCATCGAAAGCCAAACAAGACATGAAGCCGCCATAATGGTTAAAGAAATTGAGCAGCAGGCAAAAGAAGAGGCGGAAAAGAACGCCAAGAACATAGTGGCCCTGTCGATACAGAAGGTTGCGGCGGACCACGTTGCCGAAACGACCGTTTCGGTTGTAAATCTGCCGAGCGATGAAATGAAGGGACGCATCATCGGACGCGAGGGACGAAACATTCGCACACTCGAAACGCTCACAGGCGTTGACCTTATCATCGACGACACGCCGGAGGCTGTAATAGTTTCCAGCTTCGATCCGATTCGCCGCGAGGTGGCTAGGGTCGCTTTGGAAAAGCTTATAGTCGACGGACGTATCCATCCGGCAAGGATCGAGGAAACGGTTGAAAAATCCCGCAAAGAGGTTGACAGCGTAATCAAGCAGGAGGGCGAAAGCGCTACGTTTGAAACGGGCGTACACGGTTTGCATCCTGAGCTGATCAAGCTTTTGGGTAAATTGAAATTCAGAACAAGCTTTGGACAGAACGTGCTCAAGCATTCTATCGAGGTGGCTCACCTCGCCGGAGTTATGGCGGGAGAGCTGGGCTGCGACGTGGCGCTGGCGAAGCGCGCGGGCTTACTGCACGACATCGGCAAAGCTGTTGACCACGAAGTTGAAGGCTCGCATGTAACTATCGGCGCGGACATCGCGAAGAAGTTCCATGAAAACAAGGAAGTAATTCACGCAATCATGGCGCACCACGGTGATATTGAGGCAAAAACTCTCATCGCATGTATTGTGCAGGCATCTGACGCCATTTCGGCGGCGCGTCCGGGAGCCAGACGCGAAAATCTTGAGACATACATCAAGCGTTTGCAGAGGCTGGAGGAAATCGCTAACGAGTTTGACGGTGTTGATAAGTCGTATGCAATTCAGGCGGGACGTGAGATAAGAATTATGGTCAAGCCCGAAAAAGTCAACGACGACGGTATGGTGCTCGTTGCAAGAGACATCGTTAAGCGCATTGAAAACGAGCTTGAGTATCCGGGTCAGATTAAGGTTAGTCTGATACGCGAAACGAGAGCGGTTGATTACGCTAAATAAGCGGTTTCAAAACTAAAAATTTGGAGCTCATGCAGAATGTGAGCCGGTAATTTATCTTACTCTGCGATAAAGGCACTGTAAAGAAATGCCGCTCAGCTTCTACCCATTCTGCATTCCGCTCCTTTTTTTAATTCGTTATCCGAAACTATCGGATTAGAAAGGAAACAGCAATGAAAATAATGTGCATCGGCGACGTTGTAAGCCGCACGGGACGTGAAATGCTTTTTCGTTATATCGACGATTACCGCCAAAATCACGGGGTTGATTTCGTTATAGCGAACGGCGAAAACGCTACGCATGGACGCGGTCTCGCCTACCCCGCCTACAACGAAATAACGCGCGCCGGAGTTGACGCGCTGACGCTCGGCAACCACGCGTGGGGAGCGAAGGACGTCGTTCAAATTATGGAGCGCAAGGGAAACGTGATAAGACCGGCAAATTTCAGCAGCCGCTGTCCCGGTCCCGGAAGTCTTGTTATGCGGACGAAAAGCGGCGCGAGGGTGGGGATAATAAACCTCATCGGGCGCACGTTTATGCCGCAGCAGGTAGATTCGCCGTTTGACGCGGCGGACAGGGAAATTGAGAAGCTCAAAGAAAGGACGAACATAATCATCGTCGACTTCCATGCCGAAGCGACGAGCGAGAAGCTCGCGATGTTCCACTATCTCGACAGCAGGGTTTCAGCCGTTTACGGCACACACACGCACGTGCAAACGGCTGATGAAACGGTTTCCGCGTCAGGAACGGGTTATATCACGGACATTGGCATGACAGGCCCCGGCGACTCGGTGCTCGGCATGGACAAGACGATAATAACGAACCGCTTCCTGACAGAGCTGCCGCAGAAATTTGAGGTAGCTGTAGGAAACGGACAATTCTGCGCATGCATATTTGAAGTGGACGAAGAAACCGGCAAATGCGCGGGCGTTGAGCGGTTATTTTTGAAGGAATAAAATCAAGGTAAAGACAAAGAAAAAGCAGGGCTTGAGCCCTGCTTTTTGAATTGTTATAGATTATTCGGCAGCCTTTGCCAAATCAGCCGAGATAATTTCAACGAGTGTCTTAACGATACCCTTTGCGCCCGGCAATTCGCCTACCTGCTTATATCCTTCAAGCATCAGCGTACCTGCCAGCTCTGATTTACCGCTGGGACCGTAATGGTTATGATCGCTGAAGCTTCCGCCTCTAAGTTCCTCAGCCGCTTCATCTATCGAATTATACGTTTTGCCGTAAATATTATTCTGCCAATCGGCAACGAATGCGTTAAACGCCGCGTCAGCCATCTTACCGATATCAATGAAGCCTACAACGTTCGGATCGTACTTTTCGCCGCCTTGAGTTGAACGCTCCTCGTAAATCTTCCTTACCGTTACATCATAAGCGTCCTGACGATAGCTCGTGAATGTATGCGTTTCCGCGTTATAGGTGTTTGCATACTCGCCTACAGCGCCGTGCGGTGAATAGGTATTTATAATTACCTTAGCGCCCATAGCCTCGCACGCGTCCACATAAGCGTTGAAGCTGGCTTCAAAATTGTTGCCCATACCGTTTGTGCCCATATTTCCGATTGTTACATAGTCGCCCGGCTTGACATTTACAAGAACTCTGTCCATAAGCTGTCCGCCGTTGTAGTAGCTGCCCAAATTCTGGCTGCCCTGACCGTTATTTGAAAGTGTAACAAGACTTGACAAATCGCTATATTTTGAAATGTCTCTTGACAGCTGATAGCCCCATGAACCGTGATTTGAAATTGTCGAGTCACCTACGGTGTATACGTTGGGTTTGCCGCCCGGCTGCTTGTCAGCCTGTTTTTCAATTACGATTGACGATACCTCGGCGTTAGCCGCAAAGGCTATATCAAGTATACCGTCGCCTATAACAGCAATCGAATATGTTACCGCGCCCTTTGCCGCGCTCGACTTGGAAATGCCGGTCATATCAGTGTTTACAGCTTCATACGTAATACCGCCAAAGTGATTTATCGTCACATCATAAACCTTATTCGGCTCAACCTTTGCCTGGAACTTAAACGCGCCCTTCAAGCTGTCGGAATCAGCATCTTCAACAGTTCCCTCACCGTTTACCGCCGGCGAGCCTGATACAATACCAAATCCCGCAGCGTCGCTGTAAGAGGTTGTCGGCGTTACAGCCGTGTAACCCTCAGCCGCAACATTTGAACCAAAGTCGAATGACAGACCGTGGATATTTACCGCAAGCGAGCGTGAAATTGTCTGATTTTCCGAGTTTGTACTTGTTGCGCGGATATATACAACAGTCGGTTTAGCCGCTGACGAAACCGTCAAAGTAGCCGTTGCCGAATCGAAGCTTATCGCGTCAGTGTTATCAAGCGGAGCCTGATTGTTCTTATCATACATCGCGTATGTAACAGTCTTGCCCTCTATCGGCTTGCTGTTTGCGTCAACTACAGCCGCCTCGTACTGATATTTCTCGGAAGCGCCTTCCTCCATAGGAATTGCGATGCTGCTTGTTGACTTTGTAAACTTAACGCTTTCCTGCGTTCCCGTAACGTTAATTGTGATATCCTTCGTCTTGCCGCCCATTGATACGGTTACTTTATATTCGCCCGAAGCCGCGCCCTTGAGAACCTCAAGAGCAGCCTTGTGCGAGTCGCTCGGATCGGGAGTGATCGTTACAAAATCGGATGCCTCACCGGTCGCAGCGTCAACAACCGTCCATGTTGCCTCGCCTATGATCGGATAGCCTTCTTCGGATAATCCTTCTACCGTAAGCGTAGCCGTATTTGAAGCATTCGACGAGCCGTCTGTTTCAAGCGCGTCAAATATCGGCTTCATACCATCAAGGCTGTCCCAAAGCATGAACTTTGAGCCTTTGCCCGCCGTTACCGCCTGAGTCGCCGTTTTTGAATTGAATGTTAATTCATACGATTTTGCCGATGTAAGCGAGCCGTCAGCCGCGTAAACCGCGTGAATAAGAACAGCCTTGTCGCCGTCGTTTGCATCAGCCTTATTTACCGTTACAGTACCGTCCGCATACTTAATTCCGTCCGTTGTGTCAACCTTATCGGAAGGAATGATAAGCGTATCGTTTGAAACCGTCGTTGTAAGGTCGCCCTTTATTTCCGGAACATATGCCTTTACATTGTTAAAGTCAACCTCGCCGCTGTAGTTTCCATCCGGTGAACGGAAGCACAGATATGTCGGATTAACCGATTTCTCGTTTACAAACGGTTCGGGGTCTGATTCGCCAAGAAGTTTGCCTTCCTGGTCATATACCATTACATACCAAACTTTAGATGTTACGTCGCATGACATTACAACATGATACCATACGCCTGTAGTAGCGTCGGCTATCTTTGTTCCGCTTGCCATTGTAAATGCGTTACCGGTAAACTTCAAATCCATTGACGTAGAATCATCATCATACGTTACGGGATTATCGGTTTTATACAAAATCTCTGCGCCGCCGACAGCAAATCTTACATCCTGTGTAATTATAATCTGTCCCGAAGGAGCGGTAAGCTGGTTAAACGCATAGCATGACGTTCCTGAATTACCCGCCTTTAAGGCAAGATATTTTCCTTCTCCTTCTTCGTCCTTTGCAATAGATAAGCTTCTGCCGTTCTGGCTTCCCGCAACAGCCCAACCGCCTGTTACTATATCGCTTGCTGTCTTATTATCAGAAACCGTCGCCTGATAACCTACCATTTCATCGGCATACGGAGTGAAATCCGCAACATAGCCCGGCTTCGGCAAAATCTGATTAGGTATTTCATCTTTTGTCGGAACTATCGCCATAGGCTTTGTAACCGTTATTGTATTAGCGTTTTCTTCGTTTTCTCCATACTTAACCGTTGCCACAACCTCGCCGTAGAAGTTGAACGCAACCTTCTTTAATTGGAAATTAACCTTTGTCGGGTTAGTCTCGTCATAAACAACCTGCGCGTATGAGTCGCAGTAGCTGTTTTCATCCGCCTCGGAAGAGTCTCTTCCGCCGTCGGAAACAATCGTTCTGAAGCCCTTGAACTGCCAGTCAACGTCAAAAACCTTTACTCTGTCGTCAACAGGCTTTCCGTCATCGCCGATCAGATTGCCGCCGATTTCACCTTTGAGTGTTAAGGCTATCTGATTGTCCGCATATGTATCGGCATCCGCTCCCATTTCCGGAAGACCGTTTGCCGGGAATGACGCAAATTCCACGCTTACCATCGGCTCAATATACTCCGAATCTTCGTGATATACCGCCGTATATTTCGTGTTCGCCGTCAAAACCGTGTCAAGAACCTGCTGAGTTGTAAGGACTGTTTCCGTATCATCATCCTTATACCAGCCGTCAAATATGTAGCCGGTTTTTTCTGTCTCGGGAACTTCACTTATTTTGCCTGTAGTCTTATCGGCTGTCTTGGTGGAAATTTTACCGTCAACATCAAACGTTGCAAGGAAATAATTTCCCTCTACGTCTCCGTCCTTATAAGGACGCGTAACTATATTGTCGATACCGCAGGCTCCGCTGTTTCTTGAAAGTCCCATTAACACGTGTCCTACGGCCGCGGCAGACGCCGAACCCATGCTCAACATATTTTCTTCAAAATACTTTGTTGCACCGTCAAGAGATGTTATGGTTATAATAACCGTATGCGCGTCAAAGTCCATAACCGCCTTTAAATGCGCCCATCCGCCGGCATAGCCTGTTGTGATATACGTTTTATCCGAGCCGTCAAGACTGTTTATCACAAAATTCTTATCCGCGTTCTGATAAAGAGCGAATACATAAGTGGACTTATAAAGATCATTTCCCACAAGTCCTTTAGAGCTCGTATCAGTATCTCCTATAGCCGAGTCGGGAATTACAATTTGGTTTCCCGCTTCGCCGCCCGGCATCATAAAGTCAAACTCCATAACAGCCTTTTTATCCTCGCCGACTGTTCTCGCCGCGGTAGGCAAGTTATAGTATGTGGTTCTTTGACCTTTATGCTGTCCGTTCGTATACTTATAATACTTTCCTATCTTCTCGTTTGCGTCAGTCGCAATTGTCATATTTCCCGCAACAGTATTGAGGAACTGAGAATGCCAGACTCCGTTGGTTCCGCTGAGTGTCAACGTTGATTGTAACGTGCCGTCAGCTTTTTTATCCTCTGTCTGTCCCACAGTTTCCTGTTCAAAATCAAGCGTGAAATACTCACCTTCCGCGAATGCCGTAGTCGCGAGACCGGCAAACGCGGTTGCAGAAATTGACAGCGCCGTCAGGAGCGCTAACAGTTTCTTTGATTTTTTCATTATTTTCTCCCTCTCTTTCTTTTTTGATTAAAGATAATCATTAATAAAATAATTATACTATATTATTTTAAATTTGTACAGTCTTTTTTTACAATTTGTACAAAAATTTTTTTATGAAAATTCCAAAAAAACTATTGACATTTGCTCCTACATGATGTAGTATATAATTATCCTACAGAGCGTAGGAGTTTCTGTCGACAGAAAAATAATGAAAGGAATGAATTTTATGAGCGCTAATAAAATTTCGGAAGCGGAAACCGAGGTCATGGAGGTGGTATGGGACAGCGGCGAGTGGATAAGCGTTCCGCTCGTACATGAGAGGCTGTCGGAAAACAAAAAGTGGGCGTATAACACGGTAGGCACGTTTATGAACCGTCTGTGCGCCAAGGGTTTTTTGGAAAGCAAAAAAGAGGGCAAAACCAATCTGTACCGCGCGCTGATTTCGCGTTCGGAGTACAAAAACGAGCTGACGCGCGAGTTTCTCGACGAAATCCACCACGGCTCCAAACGCAGTCTGTTCGCCGCGCTATACGGCGGAAAGCTTTCGGATGAGAAAATCGACGAGTTAATGGATATGCTCGACGGAGAATAAAAGGGAGAAGAAATGATTTTTGAAAAGGTTTTAACGCTGAGCATCGCCGGAACAGGCGCGCTGCTGCTCAGCGCGGTATTCACGGCGCTCGGGCGTAGGATACTGTCGGAGCGGCTCAAATACATTATCGCTGCACTGCCGATACTGTTCTTTCTGCTGCCGATAAACACAGGAATAAGCTTCCGCGTCGAGCGGTATATCGAGCCGCAGGCGGAGCAAACCGAGGCGGCGGAAACGGTTAATACTGCGAAAACTAATGCGGCTGAAACTACTGAAACAACGGTAAATCCCTCCGTAATCGAGCCGGTCGGTGAAAAATCGCAGTCCGCGGACATATGGCTGATACTGTCATGCGTATGGGCTACGGGAGCGTGCGCGCTGCTGATAAAGCGCGTATATGATACCGTCCGTTTCAACAGGATATGCCGCGAGATCGCAGTCGCGCCGCCGGAGGATATTCGCGCCGTGTTTGAAAGGATAAAAGGGAAAACAAAAGCGGAATTAAAATGCTTTAACGGCGCGGCTACTCCGTTCACGGCGGGAATTTTCCGTCCTACGGTTTACGTTCCGTCGATGAAGCTCAGCGAAAACGAGCTTGAAGCGGTGCTTCTGCACGAGCTTACCCACGTCCGCCGCCGCGATATGCTTATCAAAACAGCGGCGGAGCTGGTGAAAATTATACATTTCTTCAACCCAGCGGCGTACCTCCTGCCGCGCAGAGTTGACACGTACTGCGAGCTGTCGTGCGACGAGATCGTGATGAAAACCTTCTCATACGAGCGGCGGCGCGATTACGGGCGGCTTATCCTGGAGCTGATGCGCGAGGGCGGCGTAAACTCGGGAATGTGTCTTTGCGGAAGCGAGAAAAATTTGAAAAGGAGAATTGGAAATATGATGAAAACGAGAAAATCAACAAAATTCACAGCCGCGCTGGGCGTATGCCTGACAGCGGCAATGATAATGGCGTCAGCCGCGTTCGCCGGCGGAGTAAACTCCGATGAGGCGCAGATAAAAATATTGGAAACGGATAACTTCACTTACGCGGATTTTGCCAAAGGCATTACCGTCATTTATGACGGGGCAGGTGAGCCGTCCGAAGCAATTGTCGGAGATCCCTCGGAATTTCCGGAGATGTGCCATGCGGACGGAAAAGCGGTTATCGTGCATTCGCCCGTATATACAGGCTTCAGCGCCGATTTTAAAGCGTACACTGACGAAGCCGAGCCGGAGTATAAGGAAGCGCAGTTCGAGGTGAAAATGACAAAATACATAAGAACATTTACCGACGGCAGCGACGTTGAAGGCTTATTCACGGTAAAGCAGGACGGAGCAGTGCTTGGGGAAAATCTGCACGGATATATAAATAATATTGTTCCGATAACGCCGACATTTACCCAAATATCCGTTTCTGTTGATGTAAACGGTACTCCGTTAGAATTTCGCGTAATCGCGGAAGAAAACAAAAATTCCGCACTGCTGTTTAGTATCAATCAAAATGAGAATCTTGAGCTGCACCCCGATTCCGTTTTGAAAACCTATGATAACATTACGTATCAGCCGTTTGTTCCTAAATTGAGGACCGAGCTTTCGGACGTGACCTGCATATATAACGCGACGACCGGAGAATTCGACTTTTCGGCGGCTTTATGCGGCACAGACACCACCTACGGCATATTCAGCTACGGAGACGCGGAAATATCCGGTAACACAATAAAAAGCAGTTTCTATATCACTCTTCATTCAAACCGCGTTGACAGCTTTGAAGGCATAATTACCAGGAGCGGCGATAAGCTCACTCTTGTTTCGGACGACGGGAAATACAGAATAGAAGCTGAAAAAGGCAGAGCGGTACAACCCGGGAACGGGCTGAATGTTATAACCGCAGACGGTTCAATTTGTTGGCCGAATATAATAGAACTCAGAAAAAAGGGTGAAGAATTAACATGGGGAGATTTTGAAGATTACAAAGGCGAAGATGTTTCATCTGTTACACCCGACAGCTCACAAATGACGATCATATATAAAATCAGCAGCTACGGTAACAAAAATTATCAGGTAGTCCTCAAGGGCTCGAAAAACTCAAAGCCGTCAATCACGCTGCAAAACGCCGACACCGGTGCAACTATGGATCTGCGCGGGGACGGAAGTATTTATGATTTCGTTGCGGCGAATTAGGCAGAGTGGAATAAATTCAGCAGTATATCGCAATACGGCGCATAAAATATAATTGTTACCCTCCGCATCGCATCTAAAAAAACACACCCGTATGCTTGACAAACAGCATACGGGTGTGGTATAATAGATACATAAGGAAACGGATGACCGTTCCGCATTGGTACAGCAGAAAGAAAATATCTTTCTACCCTAATCATCTGTTATGTCACTAACAGATGATTATTTTTTTATCCCAACAAGCACGATTAAAACGAGCACTACTATTATCAGCAGCGCTACCAAAGCTACAAGAGCTTCTAAAATACTCATGCCGATTCCTCCTTTCGGAGTGAAGTCGGAACGGTCTGCCGGAATCCTTGTTCTATTATGTCTGTATTTTACCATATTCGTTTTATTTTGTCGAGGATTGTCACCGATTTGTAAATGATATTTAACCGTTTATCAAAAAAACCGCTCACCAAGTTGTTATCTTCCGCTAAAACTTGACTTTTCACCCAAAATAAGGTATTATATAATCAAATATAAAAACGGAGGTCAATATTATGGCTGAGGATTTTAAGAGTATTTTTGAAAGGGAATATACGTGGATAGAGGGCTATATGCGCAATGTCCGCAGATTCGGGAAACGGCGGGCTATGTATTTTCCCGAGACCAAGGAAAGCTGGACTTATACGGAGCTGAACACAGAGGTAAATAAGCTCGCGAACGCTTTTATGCGGGACGGCGTCAAAAAGGGTGACGCGGTCATGTATCAGCTTCTCAACTGTCCCGTGTTCGTGTTCGCGTACGTCGCGGCGCATAAGCTGCACGCGGTAAACTGTCCGGCGAATTACCGTCTGAGTCCGGGCGAGGTCGCTATGAATATCGACGACTCAAAGCCCGTCGTAATGTTCTTCGAGGCGGAGCAGGCGGATGATATACGGCAGGCGATCGACATGGCGGAGTATAAGCCGAAAACGCTTATTATGATTGATCCGTACGATTTGAACGCGAAAAACGACTGGTCGGTTTCGTATAACGAGTATATCTCGGGAGCGTCCGAGGACGAGCCTGTACTCGATTACGAGCTTAACATTTACGACGAAACAACGCGTCTTTACACCTCCGGCACAACCGGTCGGCAGAAGGGCGTGCCGCTCACGAGTATCAACGAGGTGCTTTCGAGCCACGACGTTATGATCCATTTCCCGATGAACCACACCGACAAAACCATGAATACAACTCCGTGGTTCCACCGCGGCGGACTGCACTGCGCGGGTCCCTGCCCCACTCTTTACGCGGGCGGAAGTCTTTATATAATGCGCAAATTCCACCCCGACAAATGTCTCGAATACGTGGAAAAATTCGGTATCACATTCGTTATCGGCGTGCCGACGGTGCTTGAAGCTCTCGCGGATTCGCAGGACAAAGACGGTCGCGATTTAAGCTCGCTCAGAGGCATCGTCACTATGGGCAGCGCGCTCGAAAGAGCCGCATGCATACGGTACCAAAAAACGCTCACGCCGAATATTTTCAACGGCTACGGAACTACCGAAACATTTTGGAACACATTCCTGCGCCCGTTCGATTTGCCCGAATTCGCCGGAACAGCGGGCGGCTCGTGCGTGGACGACGAGGTGCGCGTGGTTAAGGTATTCGACGACCGCAGAGCCGAGCCGGACGAGCTTGCGCGCAAAAACGGGATCGAGGTCGGCGAGGTCATTATAAAATCGCCCGCTAAGTCGCCGTATGTTTACTACAACAACGAGGAAGAAACGGAGCGCAAGTATTATAAGGATTACATCTACACCAACGACCTCGCGACATGGGACGAAAACAACTACGTCACGATCGTCGGACGCAAGGATGATATGATCATATCCTCCGGCGAGAACATCTACCCGACACAGGTCGAGGAGGTTTTAAATTCGCATCCGAAGGTAAAGGACTGCATCGTGACCTCCGCGCCCGATAAAATACGCGGCGAGCTTGTCACCGCGTACGTGGTAAAGGACGACGATTCGCTCACGTATGAGGAGCTTGAAAAATTCTGCAAGGAAAGCCCGATGATAGCGAATTACAAGCGCCCGCGATACTACCGCTTCGTAAGCGAGCTTCCGTTCAACGCGACGGGTAAGAAGCTCCATTACAAAGCGAAGCAGATGGCGCGCGAGGATTTAAAAAACGGATTTTTATACAGAGTTTAAGTCAATTAAATGCCCCGAAACGGCTGATTTCGGGGCATTTTTGCTGTTTTACACATCAAAAACGACAGGAAAATGCTCCTGCCGTTTTGTGTATTTAATTATAATCCAACCGCAGCCGACCAGTCCATTTGTTCTTTTTTTATGTTTACAGGTCCCGCCATGCTTGTTGAGCTTTGAGCGTATATGTCTTTGATATCATACTCAAATGTATAGTTTCCGTCAGGAATCTTTTTCTTTTTTAATGACGCCCCGAACGGACCTACCGTAAAGGTTTCGCCCTGAACAAGCTCGCCGGTATTTAGTGATTTTAACAGCGGCGTTATTTTGTCTCTGAACTTGATACGCCTGAAGGCTCTGTCCGCCATGCCGCTCTGCCAGTCGACGCCTTCCCAAGCGCCGAGAAGCTTATATCGTACCTCGCCGGTTTCGGCGTCCTCGCGCTTCGCGCGAATATTGGATCTTTCGCCGTTAAGAATTACCGGAATTGAGTACATATCATTTTCTATCGGCAGCGTCATAACAGGGCTGCCTCCCAATTCAAATATCTCAAAATTGAAATCGTCAACAAACACTCCGCCGTCCCAGTTTACCTCGGTGTTGTAGTCACGGCCGAGCATCAGCTGCTCTCCCGTCACATCGTCGTTTCTGTACAGGTTAAAAGCTACATTACGGACAATATCCATATCTCCGAGCATATTAAGCTCAAGCATATTTTGTTCGTTCACCCGAACCCAATATTCGAAGCTGTCACGCTGTGAAACAAAATCCACCCATGCCCAGGAAGATTCGTAGTTTTCCGTTCCCTCTTCATAAGGCATATTTATATTAGTGCATATTTTTCTTATAAAATTCGCATAGTTCGCGCTTCCCGAATTTTGCAGATATTCCGCCATCATTTCCTCGCTTACGCCTTGACGGTAACCGGCGTACGCGTCGGTTATATACGGATAAAACACGCTCAATCCGCTTATATTTGCATCTTGCGGAAGCTCGGGATTTTGCGTTTTATAAATCACCGCTTCGTCTAAGATCTGCCTCAGTATATCGCTCGGCTGTCCTACATATTCCGCAAGCTTTACCGCCAAATCGCCGACGTCAACAGCGTTGCTGTAGCCCTCGTAATCGGTCTGCCCTCCGTAGCGGTACGCGCCGCGCGCCGCGCGCGAAATTCTCGCGTAATTGGCAAGTCCGTCGGTGGATGTAAGCATTATTCCCGCCATACCGTCGAACGCCTGCATAAGCGACGACATTCTCGATAGATCCATAACCGTCATTATCGCGTTATCGGCAGCTTTGTTTTTTTCGCATTTTTCGTAGTATGTATCGCATATAACTCTTCCGAAATCGGCGACCGACGTGTCCGGATTCTCCGAAAGATAATTAAAAATACCCTCATAATCCAATCCGACCGGCATATAATCCGGAGAAGCCGCCATATAATCCGCGTAAGGCGCAAGAGCGGAAGCCGCCTCTATACTCGACATCAGCGACGCGTCGAAAACGATCAAATCATAGTTTATGTTTGTAATTCCTATGCCATATGCGAGTTCTTCAAGACTGAGCCCGTCATTGCCGTTAAGCCCGTCATGCGCCACGCCTCCGCTTCCTGCGCCGCCGTCCCAAAGGACTATCGCGTACCGCTCCGCCGGATAGCTCGCCACGCCCCAATTAAGGAAATCGGTAAGCGTTCCGTAGCTGCCCATATTGGACGCGAGCTTTTGGTCGACCATATACATGCCGTCCTTCTGCATTTCAAATCTCTGCAGATAATCGCCGTAAATGCCGTCAATCTTCCAATCGCCGCATCCTCCTGTCTGCACGATTACATTTATATTTTCGGGATAGTCGGTCTTACACATTTCCTTAAGAGCCTCGCTTGCCGCGCCGTGTCTCGATTCCTGAGCGCCGCCGCACATATATACCAATACTGTCCAGTTCAAACCGTTGTCCCCTTTGCGCTCGGCGCGTTCGGGACTTACATATCCCTTGCCGCAGCCGCACAGCGAAAGAGCCGTGACAGCGGCAATTGTAAGGGTTATGAGTTTCTTCATATTTTCCTCCATATGTATAAAGCTTTATCTATAGAAAAAGCGCTGAGGGAACTCACATTCCGACAGCGCTTTCTCCTTCAAATTAGTCCTGTGCCGGAGCTCCTACCGGACATACGCCTGCGCACGCACCGCATTCGATGCAGGTATCAGCGTCTATAACGTACTTGCTGTCGCCCTCGCTTATAGCGCTTACCGGACATTCCGCAGCGCAAGCGCCGCAGCTGATGCAATCGTCACTGATTTTGTATGCCATTTACATACACCTCCTTAAAATACTTCGCATTGACCCCCAATGCATGAGCGCCGAATCTCAACGCTCCTTTATATCTATATTATAACACACTTTTTTCAATACTTCAATAGTTTTTATTAAATTATTCGTCAATATCGTCAGAATTCTCAGCCGCGCGCTTTAAAATTTTGATATTTTTCACATTATAGTCGCGCAGAACCTTCTCATTATGCTCCTCGAAGCGGACGCGGACATTGCCCTTGAGCATGCTCACATTCTCGACTACGCCCTTTCCGTCGGGTGTTTTGACTATCGAGCCCTTGCGCGGCGTGGTTTTCGCAAGCTCCTCGTAAACGTCCTGCTCGTATTTCAGGCAGCACATAAGCCTGCCGCAGGCTCCCGAGATTTTCGAGGGATTAAGCGACAAGCCCTGCTCCTTCGCCATTTTTATAGACACCGGAACGAACTCGTCAAGGAATTCCGAGCAGCACAGGCTCCTTCCGCAAACGCCGATGCTGCCGAGAGTTTTCGACTCGTCGCGCACGCCTATCTGTCTCAGCTCTATGCGCGTTCTGAATACCGTCGCCAGATCCTTTACAAGCTCGCGGAAGTCCACGCGTCCGTCGGCGGTGAAATAGAACAGCACCTTGCTGCCGTCAAACGCGTATTCCACCTCTATAAGCTTCATTTCCAGACCGTGCTTCTTTATCTTTTCAAGGCATATCCCGAAGGCTTCCTTCTCCTTCAGCTTGTTTTCCTCGCGCCGTTTTGTGTCCTCCTCGGTCGCAATACGCATTACGTCCTTCAAAGGGGTGGGTACTTTTTCATCCGGAAGAGCCTTTCTGCCGATAACAACGTCGCCGTATTCAACGCCGCGGCTCGTTTCCACCACAACGTGGTCGCCCTTTTTTATGTCAAGATCCTTCGGCGCGAAATAGTAGGTCTTGCCCGTCGGCTTAAAGCGCACGCCGATTATATCTATCATTTTCATTACTTCCTTTCAGTATGCTTATCCGCCTTCAGTGCCTTTAAAAGCTCGTTTGAAGGCGCGAAAACAATCATCTTTTCAGCCTTTCCCTGCCTGAAAACCACGTACCGCGTACGCTTGTTCGGCAGTATATACGGAGTCATTTTATATACATGTTCCGGCGCTTTATCCGGCTTTGACGCGCTTATCCTCTTTATCGAGGAAATATCCGTCTCGACCGCCGTGACTCTGTGCCCTATCGAGCGCGTCACCTTAAGAACGCCGTCTCCGACGGAATACGTATAGCTCGACGCGTATCGCGTAATTACGAAATAAGCCAAAACGCAGCCGAGCGCGATTGTAATCAAATCGCCTACGACCTTATACGACGTCAGCGCGTCCCTCACAAGCCGTCCAATCCCGTAGCAAACGCACGCCATAACGAGCGTGAATAAAAATTCCCTTAGCCCGGCGGCTTTCTTCTCGGTAAAATTCTGCGCCACTTAAATCAACTCCGTACTAATTATATTATAAATCGCCGTTTTTGTCAACTATCTGCGCCGTATCATGTTCATCGCCTCGGCAAGCGTCTTTACACCGTATGCCGCGAAGCCCTCCGGCACGCGCACTCCGCGCATCGACTGCTTCGGAATGATCGCCGATTTGAAGCCAAGCTTAGCCGCCTCGCTGAGCCGTTTTTCAAGCTGCGATACAGCCCGAAGCTCGCCGCTTAAACCCACCTCGCCTATAAACATCATATCCTTCGGCAGAGCCGTGTCCGTCTGGCTTGCCGCTATCGCCGCGCATATTCCCAAATCAACAGCCGTTTCGTAAATCTTCAATCCGCCCGCGACGTTTATATACACGTCGGAGCTTGACAGGTTCATCCGCGCTCGCTTTTCGAGTACCGCAATCAACAGTATCACGCGGTTTAAGTCGATGCCGCTCGACATGCGCCTCGGATTGCCGAAGCCCGTGGGAGTGACAAGAGCCTGGATCTCGGCGAGTATGCCGCGCGTTCCCTCCATTGTGCAGACTACGCTGCTGCCCGAGGTGTTCTCGTCCCGGCCCTCCAAGAGCGCCATTGACGGATTTTCAACCTCCTCCAGTCCCGTATCGCGCATTTCGAAAACGCCTATCTCGTTCGTCGAGCCGAAACGGTTCTTGACCGCGCGCAGAATACGGAAGCTCGTCTGCTTTTCGCCCTCGAAATAAAGCACGCAGTCCACCATATGCTCGAGCACTCTCGGTCCGGCAATAGCTCCGTCCTTGGTGACGTGCCCGACGATAAACATTGAAATACCCATCGACTTCGCGATACGCATAAACATATTCGTAGCCTCGCGCACCTGCGGAACGCTGCCGGAGGCGGACGCGATATCCTGTCGGTTCATGGTCTGTATCGAGTCTATAACAACTATGTCGGGCTTGGTGTCGTTTATCGCTCCGACGACCTCCTCCACGTCCGTTTCCGACATAAGATACAGGTTTTCCGTCGTAACTCCGAGACGCTGAGCGCGCAGCTTGATCTGCCCTTCCGATTCCTCGCCGCTGACGTACAGTATTTTTTTCGTTTCTCCGAGCTTTTGGCATATCTGCAAAAGCAGCGTAGACTTGCCTATGCCGGGATCGCCGCCGACGAGCACGAGCGAGCCTTGCACTATGCCGCCGCCCAGGACGCGGTCAAGCTCCTTCATGCCGGTGGTGCTGCGCGTTTCGAGATCCGCCTTTACCTCGGATATACGCTTCGGTCTGCGCGATGCAGACGCCGCTGCAGCCGCGCTTACACCGCGCCGCGACACCGACTTCGGCTCTTCCGTAACCGTCTCCTGAAGCGTGTTCCAACTCCCGCAGCCCGGGCATTTCCCGAGCCACTTGACTGATTGGTATCCGCATTCGGAACATATATAAACAGATTTTTGTTTCATTTTTGTCCTCCGGAAAAATTGATCTGTGTACATTATAACACCATATATCGTTTTCGTCAACAAAATGTATTGCGTCAGCAGCCGCAAGGCACTTTGCGTTTGCTTCGTAATACATCTAATGAAAAACCGCCCCGACAAGTCAGAGCGGTTCAAAATAGATTAGTTATCCGGCAGGCGTGCCTACTCCTGCATCTCTCGGGGCTTAACCCCTGTCATACCATCGGCGTGTGGTCGACACGAAATTTACCACCTCGAATAACTTATTTATCTTATTTATATTATAACACATTTATTCCGATTTGTAAAGTATTCTTTTGTTTCTTATATATTTATCCCTTTTTCTGTCGGATATCTTCATAAATGTTATTATCGAATTTTTAAAATTTTCATTATCTGAAGATGTTTTTAAACGTAATATAAGTTCAAAATTTTTTCCGTTTTCCCTGAATGTGTTCATTATGAAAGCTGTATTCGGCTTTTTTGATTCAAATATGTATTCAGGTTCCGACAGCATCTTTGATATATAGTGAAAGTATCTTTCAAAATCATGAGGATGCCTGTTTTTTATATGCTGTATTCGTTCTTCTGTTATTATTACCTCATCATTATTAATATCGTCGCTAACGCATCTGTATTTATCTATATCAATCTTCCCTACGACAATCACATCAACATTCCACCGTTTCCGTTTTGTTTTATTATACCATTTCCGCAATAAAATGTCAACGAAAAAGAACCGCCTTGTCAGCGGTTCTTTAAGTATTCAGCCGAAAATATTAATCCTCAACCTTTATAACCTCTCTGCCGTCATAATAACCGCAGGATTTACAAACTCTGTGAGGCATTTTAAATTCGTGACACTGTGGACATTCCACCATGTTCGGAGCTGTAAGCTTCCAGTTGGCACGTCTTTTATCTCTTCTGGCTTTCGACACTTTACCCTTAGGTACTGCCATTTTCTACACCTCCATAAAATTCAATAATTCACTCTTTATCTTCGTTTATAATATCCAGCAAACCCGCCCATCTCGGGTCGATTTGTTCATAATCGCAGCCGCATTCGCCTTCGTTTAGGTCCGCTCCGCATTTCGCGCATAAGCCCTTGCAGTCCTCTTTGCAGAGAAACCGCGTCGGAACGTTCATCAGAAAGCTGTTGAGCGCTATTTCGTCGGCTTCAATGATGTTTCCCTCAAAAAGAATCGAGTCCTCGTCGGCGTTTTCGCTGTCCTCGGCGCGGACGAGATTCTCGTCTATCGGGAACTTCACTTCCGCTTCGATGTCCTTCATACATCTCGCGCAGCGCGTTTTTAAAACGCCTACGCCCTCCGCCTTTAATATCAGCGATTTGCTGTTGTTGGATATGCTTCCTTTCACCGTGACCGGCTCTTTGAAGCGGTAAACCTCGCCGAGAAAGGCTTCTCCCGTGTTTAGGTCAACCTCGCCCGAAACGTTCATTCTGCCGCCCGATTCCTTTAAAATACCCGATACGTCTATAATCATAAACAATCTCCCGATTCAGGTTTTCTTCTGAGAATTTCAGAGCCGAATTACTTTAACTCTACTTCAGCGCCCGCCTCTTCAAGCTTAGTCTTCATAGCCTCGGCGTCGTCCTTTGAAGCGCCTTCCTTAACTGTGTTGGGAGCGCCGTCAACAAGAGCCTTAGCTTCCTTCAAGCCTAAACCTGTGAGCTCTCTTACTACCTTAATTACGCCGAGCTTCGACGCGCCTGCCGACTTGAGGACTACGTCGAACTCTGTCTTTTCTTCAGCCGCAGCAGCGCCGCCTTCCGCAGCGCCCGCTACCATAACCGGAGCAGCCGCGCTTACGCCGAACTCTTCTTCCATCATCTTTACGAGCTCAGCAACTTCAAGTAATTTTAATTCCTTTATCGAATCAATGATTGCATTTAAGTCTGCCATTTTAATTTTCCTCCTATAAAATTTTCTTTTCGTTTTTGTTCGTTTTTTCCGAATTATTCGGCATCAGCCGGTGCAGCTTCCGCTGCGGGAGCTTCTTCAGCCGGAGCCTCCTCTGCTTTAGCTTCCTCCGCCGGAGCCTCTTCGGCTGCCGGTGCGGCTTCTTCAGCCGCGGGAGCTTCCTCTCCTGCTTTTTCAGCCTGCTTTTTAGCCGCCAGCTCAGCGGGCTCTACGCCCTCGTCAACAATAGCGGCGAGCAAGCGTACGAGATTTGACGCGGGAGCGTTGAGGCTTCCCATGATCTTCGCGATAAGAGTCTCCATATTCGGCGTTGCGGCGAGCTTCTTGATCTCATCAAGAGTCATAACCGCTCCGTCCATGAAACCGCCCTTAATTTCGAGCTTTTCGTTTCCCTTCGCAAAATCGGCGAGCACCTTCGCCGGTGCGACAGCGTCCTCGCTTGATACAGCGATAGCAGTCGGGCCGTGGAGAGTTTCGTCGAGCGCGTTAAGTCCCGTTTCATCAGCCGCAAGACGAAGAAGCGTGTTCTTCATAACGAAATATTTTACGTTAGCGGCTCTGAGTTTGTTTCTGAGGTCTGTATCCTCGTCAACGGTAAGACCTCTGTAGTCAACCAGCACACCCGTCTGAGCAGCCTTTAAAATTTCGACAACCTCGGCGACTTGTGCTTTCTTTGCCTCTAAAACCTTAGCGCTTGGCATAAATTTTTTCACCTCCGATTAAGTTAAAATGTATGCCTTCCATCAGACTTCATTTAAGAAATCATGTAAATAAGAAGGCTCTTTGCCGCAGACGCAAAGAGCCGTAGTAATCATATTAAATCACTAATTCTCCTCGGTTGGACTTATCGTGCCGAAGCACCGCCTACTGTCTACGGATTTATTCAACTGTGATATTTTATCACAATATGAATCTTTTGTCAAGATTTTTTTAGCCCGAAATACGAGCGGGGTTCATCTTTATACCCGGTCCCATTGTCGATGCTACAACAACGCTTCTCAGATACTGTCCCTTTGCAGCCGCCGGCTTCGCCTTGATGATCGCACCCATGAGAGCGTTAAAGTTCTCCGTCAGCTTATCCTTGCCGAATGACGCTTTGCCTATCGGGCAGTGAATGATGTTTGTCTTGTCGAGTCTGTACTCGATCTTACCTGCTTTGATTTCGTTAACGGCTTTCGTAACGTCCATCGTTACCGTGCCCGCCTTCGGCGACGGCATCAAGCCCTTCGGACCTAAAACCTTACCTAAACGTCCGACAACGCCCATCATATCGGGAGTTGCGACTACTACGTCGAAATCGAACCAGTTCTCGCCCTGGATCTTCTGAACGAGCTCCATTTCGCCGACGTAATCAGCGCCCGCAGCCTGAGCCTCGTCAGCCTTCGGTCCTTTCGCGAATACGAGAACCTTCGCCGTTTTACCTGTACCGTGCGGAAGCACGATAGCGCCTCTTACCTGCTGGTCCGCGTGTCTTGAGTCAACGCCCAGCTTGATGTGTGCTTCTATTGTTTCGTCAAACTTAGCCTTTGACGTTTTTACCGCGAGGTCAAGAGCCTCGCTTACGTCGTACTGCTTTGATCTGTCAACGATTTTTGCGGAATCCTTATACTTTTTTCCTCTAAACATTTCATATCCTCCTTCGTGGTCAAACGAGATTTTTCTCTCCCACCGTCTTATAACAATTAGTCACCGATTAGTACGCCCATGCTTCTGCATGTGCCTGCGATCATGCTCATAGCCGCCTCTACGCTTGCCGCGTTAAGGTCGGGCATCTTCTGCTCCGCTATAGCCTGAAGGTCCGCTTTTGAAATTGTAGCGACCTTGGTCTTGTTCGGAACTCCCGAGCCGCTTTCGATCTTGCACGCCTTCTTGATGAGAACCGCAGCCGGCGGCGTCTTTGTTATGAATGAGAACGAGCGGTCCGCATAAACCGTGATAACTACCGGAATTATAAGTCCCGCGTCTTTAGCTGTCTTTTCATTGAATTCCTTCGTAAACTGCATGATGTTTACGCCGTGCTGACCGAGAGCCGGTCCGACAGGGGGCGCAGGACTTGCCTTGCCCGCAGGAATTTGCAGCTTAATATAACCTTGTACCTTCTGTGCCATTATATGGCCACCTCCTTGAATAAATAATGTGGTAATTTAATTGCGGAACCTCAGGAGCGTGCGCTCCGGTTCCTCCCACTATTACCTGAGGGGATATATAAACGGAATTTCCGTTCATAAACTAATTTTAATCTACGCGGCTTACCTGCGTGTAATCTATCTCGACAGGCGTTTCGCGTCCGAACATCGAAACCGCCACGTTAATTTTGCGCGTTTCGTTGTCAATGCTTGTAACTTTACCGGAAAAGCCTTCCATTGGACCGGATTTTATCTCGACAAAATCGCCTACGGCAAAGTCGATATCCGCCATACGGATCTGCTCGATACCGATTCTCGCAACCTCGTCGTCGCTCAGGGGTACCGGCTTTGAGCCCGGTCCCACGAAGCCTGTAACGCCGCGGGTATTTCTTACGATATACCAGCTGACGTCCGTCATAACCATCTTGACCACGACATAGCCCGGGAAAATTTTGCGCTGAACAATCTTTTCCACATCGCCCTTTTTCTCGACAACCTCTTCCACGGGAACTCTGACATCTGTGATTAAATCCTGAATGCCCCGGTTTTCAACAGACTTTTCAATGTTGGCTTTGACTTTATTCTCGTAACCCGAGTACGTGTGGACCACATACCATTTTGCTTCCTCTGCCATAACCGCACTCCTTCCCTAACGCCTATTATACGAGATTTGTGAGCATCTGGAACAGTTCCGCAAAAGCAATATCCAACACCGACAGAATAATCGTTATAATGATGATAAATGTTATGATTACCCCCGTGTTATGAATAAGCTGGTCCTTTGTAGGCCATGTAACCTTTTTAAGCTCGGCCTTTGTTTCCTTTAAAAACTTCTTTGCTCTCGCGCCGAAGGTTTTCTTACCTGTTTTTGCCAAATCAGCCATGTTTTTGCACTCCTTGTCCTAAAATAATCCGATAAACTATCTTGTTTCTCTGTGAAGAGTGTGCTTTCTGCAGAATCTGCAGTATTTTTTCATTTCAAGTCTGTCGGGATCGTTTTTCTTGTTTTTCATTGTGTTATAATTTCTCTGCTTGCATTCCGTGCATGCCAATGTGATTTTTACTCTCATTATAAATACACCTCCGTTTTTCATATACCGCGCTCTTCTTTTCCGGTACACAAAAAAAAAGAGCCTTTTTCTTAGCGTACACATTATAACATTAACGGGGTATGTTGTCAAGGGGTTTTATGAAATTTTTTATAATTTTCTCATAAAACCCCTTGTCCGCTCCGTTACTCGATAACCGGCGGCACCATTCCGTTGTATACGGGCACCTCGTAGGATAAGACCGCGTCGGGGAAGTTACTGAATATTCTCTCGATATTCGACGCCTGCTTCACAGCCCATCCTATATCCGTGGCGTATTGGTGCTCGCTCGGATGTTCCGGATTCCAGCGCATCTTATACAGCGTGTTCTGCCGTCCGTCCGCGCTGTTTATGTACCATGTGCTTATCCATTCCGCTCCTCCGCGGATAGCCGCCTCCGGGCTTGTCCAGCCGGCATTGTACGCATACTGCGAGCCGGAGTAGATCGCGCTTGTGTCATACGCGGCGATACCGAACATATTATATACCGTCTCGCCGTTGACCTCCACTCCCGTGGCGAGCTGCGACGTGCCGTTACCCGTTTCAAGGCACGCGTGCGCGACAAGATAAACCTCGCTTATTCCGAATTCCTGCGCGGCGGAAATAAACGCCGCAGCCTGTCCTCTGAGTATTCCCTTGTCCTCAAGAAAAGCGTTGAGCGCTTCTTCACTTATGCCGTTCGCATGCGACAAATCGAGGAACTGATACTTATACATTCCCGAGAAAAAGCTGTTCGGGTCGAGATATTCCGCCGTTTCCTCGGTAAAAGCGTCAGTGCTTCCCCCGTTTATCCATATCTTCGGAGGCGGATTTGAAGCCATCTGAATATTGACCATATCGTCAAGCGTTAAATCATACGTGACATACTCAACTCCTCCGGTTTCCGAGGAAACGCCCGGCACATCTCCTATCATATGGAAGCCGTCCAAAAACGTATTGCCCAAATCAATACCGCTTCCGTCGGCTCGTGTCACGTTTATGTCAATCGAATCATTTACTCCGTTCGAAGCGGACGCGGTTATGCGCGCCGTTCCCTCGCTGAGCGCGCGGATCGTTCCGTTTGCGTTCACCACTGCGACATTCTCGTCGCTGCTTGACCACGTGAGCGTTTTATTTTTCGCGTTGTTCGGCATGACCGTGGCAACCGTGGTAAGTGAATCTCCTATGTGTATACTGTTGTTTTCCTTGTTCTGTATCGCGACCTCATCGACGCTCACCGCCTGATTGACCACAGTGACAAAGCATTTACTCTGCACGTCGTTCGCCGAATTGGAAACTACTATTTCCGTCATTCCCGCGCTCACAGGCTTTACTCTTCCCATACCGTCAACCGTAGCTACGGACGTGTCCTTGCTTGTCCACTTAATGTCCTCGACGCTCGCATCGTCCGGGGTCAGCCACGCCTGCAGCACAAACGGCGCGTCATTTAAATTCATCGTTATCTCGGTTGTGGGCATAAATATTCCGGTTACGGGACGAATTACCTTAAGCACCGCATCCTTTGTTTTGCCCGTAGCCTCATGATAAGCCTCCAAAATTACCTCTCCGGGGGAATAAGCCGTAATATTTCCGTACGCGTCTATCTTAGCGATTGTGTCGTTTGACGAACGCCATGTTACTTTCTGATTCTTATAGCCTATCGGATAAATTTCAGCCGATATTTTTTCGTACGCTTCTATCCCGTCCAGGCGAATTTCCTTTGACGACCAACTGAGCGATATATCCGTGTCCTCTTTGACGCTCTCGCCGAATCTGCCTTTTCCGACACGCGTAACTATCTCCTCGATATCCGATTGCGGCACGGCGTTTTCGTCGTCGTCCGAAAAAATTATAATCCCCGCCGCCGTCATCGAAACAACACAAACAGCAGCCGCCGCAATAACGGCCGCCTCAAATTTATATTTCCGGCATAACGCAATCGGGTTGAAACGCTTTTTTTTACCCGTTTCCGTACCTGTTTCGTTCCGTGCTTCGCCTGTGCTTTGTTTTTTCGGAATTAGCTCAGTGCCCATTTTCCATCAATCCTAATCTGATTTAAACCTATCAACAATATATTTATTCGCCGTGTTTTCCAGGCTGTCGTCAAGCGGCGCAAGCTCCGTAAAATCGGGGTATTTCTTCTTCAGCGCCGCAGTCAGTACGTAATCACAAAGCTGCGGGTTTTTCGGGAACAGCGGTCCGTGCAGGTACGTCGCTATTACGTTTTTGTATATAACGCCCTCCGCGCCCGACTTTTCCTCGTTTCCGTAACCATACAGAACCTTTCCGAGCGGCATGTGCTTGCCTATATATGTGCGCCCGCCGTGGTTCTCGAATCCTACTATCTTCTGATCTATAAAATCAGACTTCAGCACTATGTTTCCTATAAGGCGCTTTTTGCCCTGTTCGGTGTATATATCGAGTATGTCAAGCCCTTCTATCGTTTCGTCCTCTAATTTATAGTATTTGCCCAAAAGCTGGTACCCGCCGCACACCGCGACGAGCGCGCCGCCGTTTTCTACGTATTCCTGTAAATCCTTCTTATGTTCGAGCAGTCGGTGGCAGACTATTTTCTGCTCCCTGTCCGAGCCGCCGCCGACGAACACTATGTCGATGTCCGACAAATCGAAGCCCGTGTCCTCGCAGGTGTATTTCACGACCTCCGCGTCGATCCCGCGCCATACGAGGCGCATACGCATACATTCTATATTTCCCTTGTCGCCGTAGAGATTCAGCAGGTCGGGATATAGATGAAGAATTTTTATTTTCATTTTTCTTCCCTCCCCGTCTTTTTCACAAAATCGTTAAGCACGGCTTCCGTGGGATAAAGCGCGGTGTAGTTTACGAGCACGTACACGACCTCCGAGCCGGTGCTCAGGCACCGCTCCACCGCCTCGTGCATACTGCTTGTCATGTGGTCGGGGTTTATTCCCGCGTATTTGAACCTGAGACTTATATCCCACACGCGTATACCCGTTGTGGTGAGCGTGTTCATGTTTCTGTCGGCTATTTTATCAAAATCAACGTCCCAGAGCCACGAAACGTCGCGCCCGTCGTTCGCCTTGTCGTTTATCGCTATTATCACATCTTTGAGCCGCTTATCGGTGTTTACCGTCGCGATTGCCTGATTGAAGCCCGCCGGATTTTTTGAAAGACTCAAAATAACGGGCTTGCCCAAATCGAATTCCTGCATTCTGCCTATCTGCGGCTTGTAGCCTGTGAGAAGCGCCGCGAAGTCATCCGTGCTCTCGCCGAGAGCCGTCATCGCGCCGTATACCGCCACGAGATTATATATATTGTAGAAACCCTTGTAATTTATCTCCATCGGCTGTCCGTTTATAGTAAATTTCATTTTGGGCTGGAGAACGACATTCTTTACCTCAAAGTCAATTTTCGGACGCTTAAAGCCGCAGTGCGGACAATAGAAATCGCCGAGCTGGCTGTAGTGGTAAAAGCGGTACTTCTGCTCCTCGCCGCACACGGGGCAGAAACGCCCCTCCTTTGTGTCGTCGAGCTGCGGCAGCACCTTTTCGGAAATGCCGTAGTAGTACGGCGTTACGTTCTTTTCCTTGCCGAACTGCACGCAGAGAGGATCGTCGCCGTTTAATATTATTTTCAGATTCGGCGCTTTCGCTATCGCGCGCTTTATTATCGAAGTCGTAATATCGATCTCACCGTAGCGGTCGAGCTGGTCGCGGAAAAGATTCGTTATTACCATTACGTCGGGCTTGAAGTGGTCGAAGATAATCGGCGTGTACGCTTCGTCCACCTCGAGGCATGCGTAATCGGCGGAAAATCTGCCGAATATGTCCGAAGCCTGAATTATGGTCGTGGCAATGCCGTTCAGCATATTCGCGCCGAGACGGTTGCAGAGCACCTTATAGCCCTTTGCTTCAAGCGCGGAGCAGAGCAGATTGTTCGTTGTGGTCTTGCCGTTCGTGCCGCAGGTTACGATTATTCCCTTTTTTATATGCTTGTTAAGCCCTTTAACGAGATTGGGACATATTTTTAAAGCGTATTCGCCCGGGCTTGACGATGATTTCTTTCCTATCATTCTACCGGCTATAGTGAGCGCCTTGCCCAGCCATACCGCCAAAAGCTTTCTCATTTCGATAAATTCCTTTCGATTTCATATTCGGGTTAATTATATCACATTAAAATAATAATTGCAATAAATTGATTTGATTATTTACATTCATATAAAAATATGATAAAATTGTGTTCATAAATCAGGAAAGGCTTCTTATAAAAATATGAAGGAAAATTATCAGATAATACTCGATAAAACAATAAAGGACATACAAGCCGCCGAAAAAACGCCGTCGCTCTTGCTCCACGCGTGCTGCGCGCCGTGCTCGAGCTACGTGCTTGAATATCTGAGCGGTATTTTTGATATTACGGTTTTTTATTATAACCCCAACATTTCTCCCGCGTCCGAGTTTGAACACCGCGTGAACGAGCTTAAGCGGCTTATTTCGGAAATGCCGCTGAAGGGTGAGGTGAAATTTATCGAGGGCGAGTACGATCCCGAGAGATTTTCGGAAATTTCGCGCGGGCTTGAGGATCTGCCCGAGGGCGGAGAGCGGTGCTTTAAATGCTACGAGCTGCGTATGAGAAAAGCGGCTGAAAAAGCGAATGAGCTCGGTGCGGACTATTTCACAACAACTCTCTCAATAAGTCCGCACAAAAACGCGCAGAAATTAAACGAAATCGGCGCAAAGCTGTCCGCCGAATACGATGTTAATTATCTTTTCTCCGACTTCAAAAAACGAAACGGTTACAAACGTTCCTGCGAGCTTTCCGCAGAGTATGGTTTATACCGCCAAAACTATTGCGGCTGCACGTTCTCCAAAGCTGAAGCCGAAAAAAGAAACGTATAAACACAGTAAAATATGTCAATGCTGTAACCAAAATGTAATATATTGTTCATAGTTTTTCTATAGCATTACAAAAATTATTGTGCTATAATTATGGTGTGTAACTGCATTGTTAAAGCATTTAAGGAGAATTTTAAGATGAAATTTAACATAAAACGATATTTTCAGGTGCTCGGCATTTCTCTTGCGGTAGTAGCCGCGGCGGCTTTTATTTGCCTAGGAATGAATTTCGACACGGGAGAGTCCCTTGCCGACGACACGAACACGGCAACCGTTGACACCGGAACAGGCAAAATAAACGTGCTGCTGATGTGCACCGATATGGACGGGCTTCGCACGGACGCAATTATGCTTGCGCAGTATAATACCGAAACAGGCACCGTAAATATGCTCTCAATTCCGCGCGACACGAGAATGTTCGTCGGTAACCGTTATCAGAAAATAAACGCGGCTCACGCGTATATGACAAACGGAAAAATCGGCGGAGCGGAGGCGACGGTTGAGGCGGTCACGAGAATTACGGGTATTCCGATTAACTACTATATAGACTTCTCGCTCGACGGAGTGGCGCACGTAATAAACGAGCTCGGTCCGATTGAATTTACCATCCCCGACATCTGCGGGGACGGACAAGGTATGGTATATGACGACCCGGTACAAAGCCTTCATATAGACCTTCCTCCCGGAACGTACGGCTTAAACGGTTCACAGGCGGTATGGGTTATGCGTTTCCGCCACGGCAACTGGGATTCCGACTTAAACGACGGCAGGGGCGGCTATATCGGCGGCTACTTCGACGGCGACGGAAGCCGAATGAAGCTGCAGCAGGAGTTTATAAAAGCTGTTGTTGACCAAAAGGTAAACGCGGGGCTGGTGCTTAAAATTCCCGCGATTTTCAAAGCGATAAGCGAGGAGGTTAAGACAAATCTCACAGTTAAGGACGTAGTTAAATATTCAAAATACGCAGCTGATTTCAGCAGTGATAAAATAACCTCATACGAGCTTCCGGGACATTTTGACAAGTATGTTCTCGACGGAGCGACACAGGACGTATGGGAGGTTGACCTCGAAGCCACGCGCGAGCTTGTGCAGACGGTATTCGGTTATCCTGCGGACAACCTGACTATAGAAAATCCCAATCTCACCGATATGTACGGTGATGACTTTGACAGCGATGATGACGGATATATCGACTACGACGAATCGTCAGGCTCGTCATCGGGCTCATCCGGATATTCTTACAGTTCTGCTGACTCGACGGATACCGATTACTCCGGAAATGATTCCGGCAATTCAAGCTATTCCGAACAGGCGTCATATGAAACAAACCGGGATAACGAAAGCAATGATTCGGATTATGATTACGATATTTATTCAGGCAGCGGCAGCCTTGACGGTTACGATTCGGAGAGCGATTATGATGATACAGACTACTCGGATGAAGATTATGATGAATCCGGCTATGATGACAGTGATTATTAATACATAAAAAAATTTACAAAATATAAAAAAAAATACTTGCAATATTGTCATTAACATGATATAATGTGTGTATCGGAATATTGTTTATTCAGAAAGAGTGGGTTTGCCCACTCTTTCGATTTGTAGAATTAAATTTTTCGGAGGTAAGTAAATGACTTCTAAGGAAATAGAAAAAACAGCTCTTGCCTTAGGCGAGCCTGTCGCGGAGGAACAGGGGGTTTATATCGTGGACGCATCGTATGAAAAGCGTCCGGACGGCTATGCCCTGTGCTTTTATATAGACCGCGAAGGAGGAGTGGGCATAGACGAGTGCGAAGCGTTTTCAAAAGCGGTTGAGACGGCGCTCGACGCAGCCGACCCCATCGAGGGAAACTATGTGCTGGAGGTTTCCTCCCCCGGTATTGACAGGCGGCTCGCGAAGGACAGGGAATTTAAATACTATATCGGACGCGAGGTCGACGTGAAGCTCTTTAAGG
This sequence comes from uncultured Clostridia bacterium, assembly GCA_947627795.1. Lineage (GTDB taxonomy): Bacteria > Bacillota > Clostridia > UBA1381 > UBA1381 > CANQXJ01. The sequence continues at coordinate 45,555 of CANQXJ010000002.1, read as the reverse complement.
CTCTTGACGACGGCGCGAAGGAATTTACGGGCACGCTTACAGGCTACGAAAACAAAACGGCAATTATCGCCCGCGGGGATAAAACGATTGAAATCCCCGTCAAACAGGCGGCATATATAAAATTATCATTCAGGTTTTGAGAAAGGACGCGAATAAAAATGAATCAGGAATTTATGGAAGCTTTGATGGAGCTTTGCGAGGAAAAAGGCATAAGCCAGGACATAATCCTGGATGCCCTTGACGCGGCGCTCGTCGCCGCATATAAAAAGAACTTTAACTCAGCCCAGAACGTAACGGTGCTCATTGACCGCGAAACCGGCAATATACGAGTAATGGCGCAAAAGGAAGTCGTTGAGAAGGTCGAAAACGACGTCGAGCAGATTTCTTTGGAGGACGCGAAAAAGATTTTCCCGCAGTACCAAATAGGAGATCTTGTAACGCTTGAAGTAACGCCGAAAAATTTCGGCAGAATAAGCGCCATGACAGCGAAGCAGGTGGTAACGCAAAGGCTCAGAGAAGCGGAGCGCGGCATATTATACAGCGAATTCACAGAAAAAACAAACGATATTGTAAGCGGTCCTATCGAAAGAATAGAACGCGGAAACGTATACGTTGATATAGGAAAGCTCGAAGCGTTTATGCCTGCTCACGAGCAGGTTCCGGGAGAGCATTACGAAGTCGGAAAAACTATAAAATGCTATGTGAGCGAGGTGAGAAACTCCTCTCGCGGAACGCAGATAATTCTGTCAAGAACACATCCCGGACTTGTAAGGAGATTGTTTGAAACGGAGGTTCCCGAAATTGCGGACGGAATCGTGGAAATAAAGGGCATAGCGCGCGAGGGCGGCTCACGGACAAAAATCGCGGTATACTCGAACGATCCGAACATAGACGCTCAAGGCTCATGCATAGGTCCTAAAGGAACACGCGTTCAAAACATAGGCGACGAATTGGGCAATGAGAAAATTGACATAGTAAAATGGAGCGAGGATCCGGCGGAATTTATAGCGGCAAGTCTCAGCCCGTCAAACGTAGTTTCAATAGACATAAACGCAGAAGAAAAATGCGCGAGAGTAACTGTTCCGGAATATCAGCTTTCGCTCGCGATCGGTAAAGCGGGACAAAACGTAAGGCTCGCGGCAAGGCTCACAGGCTGGAAGATAGATATTATAACCGAATAACGAGGTGAAGGAAATGGCGCATGTACCGGAGAGAATGTGCGTGGCTTGCAGAAATATGCAGCCGCAGAACGGACTTATAAGGTTCGTACGCACTGAAAACGGCGTAAAAATCGACATGAATAAAAAGCTGTTCGGGCGGGGAGCGTATATCTGCAGAAATATCAGCTGCATCCGTCTCGCCGAAAAGAAGAAGGGTATAGAAAAGCATTTCAAATGCGCCGTTCCGAAAGATATTTATAAAGAAGCGGAAAAGCTTGTACAGATCGGGAATATATAGAAAGGATGATGAAAATGGCTGAAACCATAAAGCTCAGTGAAATCGCGAAAAGCTTTAAAATAACAGGTAAAGATATGATAGCAAAACTCGGCGATTACGGCGTAACCGTAAAGAACGCTGCAAGCTTGCTTAACGAGGAGCAAATCAGTCTTATATTTGAAATTTACACGCAGCAGAACATGGCGGATGAGGCGGAGCTTATATCGGAGCGCGCCGCTATTCTTGAGCGCGTTCAATCAGAACGGACTGCAAAGGAAGAAGCCGAAAAAGAAAAGGCTGAAGCTGAAAGAGCCGCTAAAGAAGCGGCGGAAAAAGCCGCTAAGGAAAAAGCCGAAAAAGAAGCAGCCGAAAAGGCGGCTAAGGAAAAAGCCAAAAAGGAAGCAGCCGAAAAAGCGGCTAAGGAGGCTGCCGAGAAGGCGAAAGCCGAAGCTGCAAAACAGGAAAAGCAGGAAAAACCGGAAGCTAAAAAACAGGAAAAAGCTCAAAGTGACCGCAGAAAGCATCAGAAAAAGCAGGCAAAGAAGCAGGGCGGACAGAAGATAGATTTAAGCAACGTTGACCACTCGAATACGTCCGAGGAATATATAGTAAAGACTTCGGAGCACCGCCGCCATGTCGATACGCGTCAGTCCACGATCGAGACGGACAGCATCGACAGCCGCGAAAGAATTGAAAGTCTCGCCGAAAATATCAGAATGGACGGCGGCAGGAGACGCAATAATAAGAAGGGCAAGGGCAAGCAGGACAAGACCGAAAAGGTTATCGCGAAGCCCAAGCAGAAGCCGAAGCCTAAAGTAATTACCGAAATCGAGATCCCCGAAACGATCGCGGTCGGCGAGTTCGCCTCGATGATGGGAAAGACGGGCGCGGAGGTCGTTAAAAAGCTTATGATGCTCGGCGTTATGGCTACGCTCAATCAGTCGATAGACTTTGAGACCGCGCAGCTTATCGGAGACGAATTCGGCATAAAGGTAAATCAGGAGGTCGTTCTTACAAAAGAGGACAGACTTTTCATGGACATAGACGAAACCGACAAGGACGAGGATTTAACGCCGCGTCCGCCGGTAGTAGTTGTTATGGGACACGTAGACCACGGCAAAACGTCGCTGCTTGACGCGATACGTCACACGAGCGTTATTTCGACCGAAGCCGGCGGTATCACTCAGCATATAGGCGCGTACAGCGTAACGCTCAACGACAGAATCATAACGTTCCTCGACACGCCAGGTCACGAAGCGTTCACGACGATGAGAGCGCGCGGCGCGCAGGTTACGGACGTCGCTATACTCGTGGTCGCGGCGGACGACGGCGTTATGCCGCAGACGATAGAGGCGATAAACCACGCGAAAGCGGCGGGAGTTACGATTATCGTGGCGATAAATAAGATAGATAAAGAAGGCGCGAACCCCGACAGAGTAAAGCAGATGCTTATGGAATACGACCTTGTTCCCGAGGAATGGGGCGGCGACACGGTTTGCGTTGAGGTATCGGCGAAACAGAAAATCAACATAGACGGACTTCTCGAAATGGTCCTGCTCGTCGCGGATATGCAGGAATTAAAAGCTAATCCGAACAGAGCCGCCATAGGCACGGTAATCGAAGCGAAGGTCGATAAGGGACGCGGTCCTGTCGCGACTGTGCTCGTTCAGAACGGCACTCTTAAGGTCGGCGACTTTATAATCGCGGGAACGGCTGTAGGTCATGTACGCGCTATGGTAAACGACAAGGGCAGACGCGTAAAGACTGCCGCTCCGTCAACTCCGGTCGAGGTTGTCGGTCTTAACGAAGCGCCCACGGGCGGCGATAAGATGTATGTTGTCGATAACGAGAAGCTCGCGCGCGAGGTAGCTCTCCAGCGCAAGCAGGAAATGCAGGAGAACAAGTTCAATCAGGTCGTAAAGGTGTCGCTCGACAATCTGTTCAGTCAGATAGACGAGGGCAAGATGAAGGAGCTTGACGTTATCATAAAAGCCGACGTTCAAGGCTCGGTCGAGGCAGTTAGGCAGTCGCTCGAGAAGCTCTCCAACGACGAGGTGCGCGTAAGAGCTATACACGGCGGCGTCGGCGCGATCAACGAATCCGACGTAATGCTCGCGAACGCGTCAAACGCGATCATCGTAGGCTTTAACGTGCGTCCCGACGCGGGCGCGCTGAGCGCGGCGGAGCAGCAGGACGTTGATATACGGCTTTACAGCGTAATCTATCAGGCGATAGAGGAAATTGAAGCCGCTATGAAGGGTATGCTCGATCCCGAGTTTAAAGAGGTTATGCTCGGCTACGCTGAGGTTCGCCAGACATTTAAGGTTTCGGGAGTCGGTACTATCGCGGGCTGCTACGTTACGCAGGGCGTTATCCGCCGCAACGCGAATATCCGTATCGTGCGCAACGGAATTGTTGTTCACGACGGCAAAATTGACAGCTTGAAGCGATTCAAGGACGACGCGAGAGAGGTTTCGGAAAACTTTGAGTGCGGTTTGGGAATTGAAAACTTCAATGATGTCAAAGAGGGCGATATAATCGAGTGTTATATCATGGAAGAGATAGAAAGATAAAGGATTATGGCAAGAATTGACAAAATAAACGAAGAGGTTCGCCGCGAGCTGGCGAACGTGATACGCAATTTAAAGGACACGCGCATACCCATGATGACGAGCGTTGTCGCCGTAAACGTCACGAGTGATTTGCGTTACGCGAAGGCGTATATCTCGGTCATGGGCGATGAGGAAACCAAAAAAAAGGCTATGGAGGGTTTGAGGAGCGCGGCCGGCTTTGTGCGGCGTGAGATAGGCAAAAAGATAGATCTGCGTTATACGCCGGAGTTTGTGTTTGAATTAGACCATTCGATAGAGCACGGCGCGCACATTGAGAAGCTTTTAAAAAGCGTGGAAAAGAAAAACGAATAAATTTATTATATAGGGGTGGAATAATGCAGGAGGTCATCAACAAAATCAAATCGGCGCGCTCGATGGCGCTTTTGCCGCACGTCAATGAGGATCCGGACGCTTTGGGCTCATGCTTCGCGTTCGCGGCGGCTATGCGCTCTATCGGCAAGGAAGCTGTTTGCTACACGGAGGACGATATTGAGGATCATCTTAAATTTATGGGCGGCGAATACACGATTTATAATCCCGAAATCAGCTTAGCCGAAAGGCACGATTTATGCGTGTGTCTCGACTGCGGCGATCTCGGCAGAGTCGGCGCGCGCAGTAAAATATTTGACGAGATAGGAAACAGTGTGAATATTGACCATCACTATACAAACACTCATTTCGCCGACGCGAATCTCGTGGACGGAGACGCCGCCGCGACAAGCGAAATATTGACATCGCTGTTCAAGGCTATGGAAATCGAGTTAAACGACGAAATAGCAAGGTATTTATATATCGCCATCTGCTCCGATACGGGTTGCTTCAAATTCAGCAACGTACGCCCCAAGACAATGCGCGCGGCGGCGGAGCTTTTGGAGCACGACATAAATCATGAAAAAATCGCGCGGCTGCTGTTTGACACTTATTCGAGAGAAACTCTGCTTCTGCGCTCGGAGATAGTCAGAAATCTGCACTCCTACGCGGACGGTCGCATACAGGTCGCTCTTGTTGACGACTCAATGTTTGAAAAATGCGGCGCGAATGTCAAGGACGCTCCGAATCTTGTCGAGATTCCGCGAAGCATCGCGGGAACTGAGATAGCCGTGTGCATTAAGCATCAGAACGGCGTTATCCGCGCAAGCATACGCTCAAACGGCGATGCGGATGTGTCGAAGGCGGCGCTTGTTTTCGGCGGCGGCGGTCATACGAAAGCGTCCGGCTGCACGATCAGCGCTGAATCCTTTGAAGAAGCGGAAAGGCTTCTTGTGGCTGAGTGCGTAAAGCAGCTGCCATGAACGGAATAATCGTACTTAACAAGCCTGTCGGCAGAACGTCGCATGATATGGTATATTTTATGCGGCGGCTGACGGGGATAAAAAAAATAGGTCACACCGGTACGCTCGATCCGGACGCGTCGGGGGTGCTGCCGATATGTATAGGAAGCGCGACGAAGGCTGCGGATATGCTGACGCTTTCCGATAAGCGCTACCGCGCGGAAATGACGCTCGGAGCGGAAACCGATACGCAGGACGCGTCTGGAAATGTTATCAGGCGGCGAGAGGTAAACGTTGGCGAGGATGAAATACGCGCGGCGGTAAGCGGTTTTGTCGGCGAAATCGAGCAGGTACCGCCTATGTACTCCGCGATAAAAAAGGACGGCAAAAAGCTGTATGAGCTTGCGCGGAAGGGCGAAGAAATCGAACGCCCCGCGCGGAAAATTACTGTTTTTGAAATAAATATACTTGATATAGATTTGGAAAAGAACACGGTTACGCTCGACGTGCTGTGCTCAAAAGGAACGTATATAAGGACGCTCTGCCGCGACATCGGCGAAAAACTGGGTACGCTCGCGTATATGAGCAAGCTCGAACGCACCAAAACGGGTATGTTCACGATAGAGCAGGCGCGCACGCCCGAGGAGCTGGAGTCGCTCGGTGATTTGGAAAGCGCGCTGATTCCCGTAGACGCGCTGTTCGCTGATTTGCCGGAAATAAAATTAAACGAAAAGCAGACGAAAAGCATAGTAAACGGCGTTAGAATGACGTACCGAGGGCTTGACGAAGGGCAGCGGTACAGGCTGTACGACGAAAACGGAAAGTTTCTGTGTGTGTCGAAATGCATGGAAGAACGGCTTGTTTTGGAAAAAGCGTTTTGGAATTAGGAGGCACCATTGGAAGTATTTTTTGAAAACGATATACCGCCTTACGACGGCACTGTGGTGGCTTTGGGCAATTTCGACGGGCTGCATGTCGCGCACATGACCATCATTCGGGACGGTATCAGATACGCGAAGGAGCATAACCTCAAAAGCGGCGTGCTACTGTTTGAGGACAATTTTAAAAATGTTGAATTGATCACTCCGAACGAGGCGAAGGTGGAGCTGCTCGGGCGCGAAAAGCCCGATTTTGTGAAATTCCGCAGGTTCACGAAGGAATTTATGCGTCTTACGCCCGAGGAGTTTATAAAGCAGCTTGTGCTGAATTTAAAGGTAAAGGCGGTCTGCGTCGGCTACGACTACCGCTTTGGACATAAAGCCGCCGGAGACGTTGAAACGCTTCGCAAGCTCGGCGAAAAATACGGCTTTGAGGTTCTTGTCACGGACGTTATCAAAATTGACGGCAAGATCGTTTCGAGCACTTATATCCGCGAGCTTATAAAAGCTGGCGAGACAGAGGAAGCCGAGCGATTTCTCGGAAGGCGGTTCTGCGTCGAGGGCAGAGTTATAAAGGGCTTGCAGAACGGTCGGAAAATGGGCGTTCCGACGGCTAACGTCGATTACGATAAAAATATGGCTATCCCGAAAAACGGCGTTTACGCAGGAATTACATACGTAAACGGGCTGCGCCTGAAAAGCGTTATAAACGTCGGCAGCAATCCTACGTTCGGTGCGGAAAATATCACGATAGAAAGCCATATCCTCGATTTTCACGAGGACATTTACGGAGAATATATCCGCGTGTCGTTTGCAAAACGCTTGCGCGGCGATATAAAATTTGAAAGCATGGACGCTCTTAAAACGCAGATACAGTCGGACATCAAGGCGGTAAGAGCGATGGATCTATAGATTTTATCGGAAAGGATTGATAAAAATGTTCACATCAATTATACTCGCGGCGGGCATGGGTACGCGCATGAAGTCGGCTATGCCGAAGGTGCTCCACCGCGTATGCGGCAAGCCGCTTTGCAAGTGGGTAATAGACGCGTCTAAGACGGCGGGGGCGGATAAAACGGTGACGGTAATCGGTCATTGCGCCGATTTGGTCAAGGCGGAATTATCGGGCGAAACCGAGTTCGCGCTCCAGGCGGAGCAAAAGGGCACCGGTCACGCGGTAATTCAGGCGATGGATCACATTAAGGCGGCAAAAGGAAATATCGTTATTTTAAACGGCGATACGCCGCTTATAACCGCGGAAATGATACAAAATGCGGTCGAATACCACGCGTCAAGCGGAAACCGGGCGACTGTCATAACCGCTGTCCTTCCCGACGCGGCGGGCTACGGACGAATCGTGCGCGGCGCTGACGGCGGCGTTTTGCGTATAGTCGAGCAGAAGGACGCGCGTGACGAGGAAAAGAAGATACGCGAGGTAAATTCGGGTATGTACGTATTTGACGCGCAGTCACTTGCTTATGCTCTCGGCGAGATAAAGCCGAACAACGCGCAGGGCGAGTATTATCTCACCGACACGCTTGAAATACTTCTCGCGGCGGGCAAAAAGGTCGGCGCGTACACGATCGAGGACAACGACGAGATACGCGGCATAAACGACAGACTGCAGTTAAGCGAAGCGGAGAAAATAATGCAGGCGCGCATTAACGCGTATCATATGAAAAACGGCGTAACCATGCGGATTCCCGAAAGCATTTATATCGAGGCGGGCGTTGAGATCGGAAACGACACGGAGATCGGCTCGAACGTGACGCTTAAAAACGGCACGAAAATCGGCTCGGGCTGCGTGGTAGGTCAGGGCAGCACGCTCGATAACGCCGTTATTAAGGACAACGTAAATATTTTAAATTCGGTTATTATTAACTCTACGGTCGGAGAGCACACGACGGTCGGACCGTTCGCGTATATCCGCCCCGACTGTACCGTGGGCGAGCACGTCAAGGTCGGCGATTTTGTGGAGCTTAAAAACTCGACTATCGACGACGGCACGAAAATCTCGCATCTCACCTACATAGGCGACAGCGACGTCGGTAAAAACGTAAACTTCGGCTGCGGCACGGTGACGGTCAATTACGACGGCAAGAAGAAATACAGAACTACAATCGGCGACGATTCGTTCATCGGCTGCAACACCAACCTCGTATCGCCCGTAAACGTAGGCAAGGGCGCGTATATAGCGGCGGGCTCGACGATAACGGACGACATCCCCGAGGGAACGCTATCGATCGCGAGAGCGAGACAGATTAATAAGGCTGAATGGAAAAAAGATAGGAGAAAATAACCCCAATCGGGCTGTCAACCGACAGCCCGATTTGCGGGGATGGGGTAAATTATGATTTATGTGCGTATCGGCGGCGTGGGTGTAGGGGCGAACCGCGTTCGCCCGCATGTGCGATACATTGGGAACGGGTGAACACGGTTCGCCCCTACAAAAGGCCCCCTTGTCAAAGGGGGCTGTCAGCGCAGCTGACTGGGGGATTCCTTCGCTAACCTAAAAAATGAATCCCTCCACCGCTACGCGGTCCCCCTCCCTTTGACAAGGGAGGCTTATACCGCTAAATCGTAATTTACCCAACGGAAAGGAACAACATCATGTACATTATCGCAGGTCTGGGCAACCCCGGCAGACAGTATGAAATGACGCGGCATAATATCGGGTTCCATACCATAGATTATATTGCCGATCAGCTTCACGTGAAAATAAATAAGCTCAAATTCAAGGCTCTTTACGGCGAGACGAATATCGCGGGTGAAAAGGTCCTGCTCGTGAAGCCGCAGACTTATATGAATTTGAGCGGCGACAGTATCGGCGATTTTGCCGAATTTTATAAGCTGCCGCCGGAAAACATAATTATAATAAACGACGACGTTTCCCTCGAGGCGGGACGCATACGCGTGCGCGCCAAGGGGAGCGCGGGAGGGCATAACGGGCTGAAATCCATAATATACCGTTTGCAGAGCGACGAGTTTCCGCGCGTTAAAATCGGCGTGGGTGCGCCGGAGCACGAGGATTACGATTTAAAGGATTACGTCCTCGGCAGGTTCACGCGCGAGGAAATTCCGATACTGGAAAAGAGCATAATAAACGCCGCCGGAGCGGTTGAGGAAATTATAAAAAACGGTTCGGAATCGGCGATGAACAGGTTTAATTCGAGGCAAATATGAATTTTTCGGACATTTTACGCGGCTATCCCCCATATATCGGCGTTGCAGACAACTTGAACAACACACCGATATCAATCGCGGGCGTCGCGGAATCGGCGCAGGGACATCTCATATACTCGCTGTGGCGCGAAAACGGCGGCAATGCCTGCGTTGTGACTTACAGCGACATGGAGGCGCGCGCGCTTTTTGAGGATATGCGGCTGTATACGGACAGCGCGCTGTATTTCCCCTCAAAGGAGTACATTTTTTATAACATCGAAACAAGCGGACACCAGAACGAGTACGCTAGGCTCAAAGCCTTAGCCCGCCTTTCGGACGGCGAGCCGCATATTGTCGTGACAAGTCTTGACGCGGTCATGCAGTACACCGCCGAAAAGGAGATCTTTGAAAACGGCAGTATAGAATTTGAGCTTGGGAAAATATTTGACTTGGAAAAGCTCGCGCGGGATTTGGTATGCCTGGGCTACAGCCGCGATGACATAGTAGAAGCCCCGGGGCAGTTCGCTATGCGCGGCGGCATAGTCGATATTTTCTCACCCGGCTCGGATAATCCGTTCAGAATTGAGTTTTTCGACGACGAAACCGACTCTATTCGCGTGTTCGACGTGGCTTCGCAGAGGTCTATGGAAAAGGTCGATAGGGCGGCTGTAATTCCGGCTGTCGAGGCTGTGATGAGCATGGAGAAAAAGGCGGAAATAGTTGAAATTCTCGAAAAGCGGATAGCCCAAGCGAAGCGGCGCAAGGTCGATATGACGGCGTATATCGAAACGACAAGCGCGGATATCGAAAGCTTTAACGAGCGGCACTATTTTCCCTCTATCGACAAATATATACGGCTTATCTACGACAAGATCCCGACCGTTCTCGACTATATTGAGGAAAACGGTCTTGTTTTCGTACTCGACCCGAAGCGAATAGCCGAGCGCGGCAAGACGTTCGCGTGGGAAAAGGGCGAGATCGTGACAGAGCTTAAAAATAAGGGCATACTCGGCTCGCAGAAGGAGGACGTTTTCCTCACCTACGGCGAGGCTATTTTGAAAATGACCGCGAGAAAGGTAATTTCTATTGATTCGCTCTCGCACACGCGGACGGATTTCAAATACAAGCATCTCGCTGATTTTACCACGAAAACAACCGTTTCATTCCACGGAAAAATAGATTATTTATACGACGATCTGCGCGTATGGCAGGAAAAGAAAGCGACCGTCGTTATTTTGGCGTCCTCGCGCGGACGCGGAGAGAATATCACGGGCGTATTGAAGGAGCGCGGCTTTAACGCGGAGTTCATCAAGGACGGCGCGGACTTCCGGGAGGGTAGGATATCCGTTATGCGCGGCAATCTCAACAAGGGATTTGAATATCCCGAAATAAACTTCGTGCTCGTCAGCGACCGCGAGATTTTCGACACTAAGAAAAGCCGCCGCAGACGCGCGGTCGACAACGCGGACAGGATAAAATCGTACAACGACATAAACGCGGGCGATTACGTTGTTCATCAGACGCACGGAATTGGTCAGTATATGGGCACGCAGCGCATGACGGTCAATAATGTGACGAAGGATTATCTGAAAATTCAGTACCGAGGCACGGACTGTCTGTATGTACCGATCGACCAGCTCAATATGCTGTACAAATACGTTTCAGGCGGCAGCGAGCACCCTGTAAAGCTCAACAAGCTTGGCGGGAACGAATGGAACAAGACGAAGCAGCGCGTGAAAGCGTCTACGGCGGAGTTGGCGCAGAAACTTATTGCGCTGTATGCGGCGCGCGAGCGCACGAAGGGCTTCGCGTTCAGCCCCGACACGCCCTGGCAGCGCGATTTTGAGGACACGTTCGAGTACCGGGAAACGGACGACCAGCTCCGCTCGATCGAGGAGGTCAAAGCGGATATGGAAAAGCCGCGCCCGATGGATAGGCTGCTCTGCGGCGACGTAGGCTTCGGTAAAACTGAGGTCGCGCTTCGCGCGGCGTTCAAGGCGGTCACCGACTCGAAGCAGGTCGCGTACCTCTGCCCCACCACCATTCTCGCTATGCAGCATTACGAAACATTTTTAAAGCGCATGGAGGATTTCCCGATAAAGGTGGAGATGCTCTCGCGTTTCAGAACGCCTACGGAGCAGAAGCGCATAATAAAAAAGCTGAAATCCGGCGAGATCGACATAGTTATCGGAACGCACCGCATTTTATCGAAGGATATAGCGTTTAAAGACTTGGGGCTTCTCATAATCGACGAGGAGCAGCGCTTCGGTGTCGCGCACAAGGAGCGGCTCAAGGAGCTTAAAACGAGCGTAGACGTGCTGACAATGACGGCTACGCCGATACCGCGCACGCTCCACATGGCGATGACGAGCGTAAGAGACATGAGCGTATTGACCGAGCCGCCCGAAAACCGCTATCCCGTTCAGACCTACGTTTTGGAGGAAAATCCGGCGGTGCTGCTTGACGCGATACGCAACGAGCTTTCGCGCGGCGGTCAGGTATTTTACCTCTATAACCGCATCGAGGGAATACACAAAAAAGCGGAATGGATAAAGGAGAATTTCCCCGATATAAACGTCGCGGTCGGTCACGGCAGGATGAAGGAGGACGACCTCGAGGACATCATGTACGACATGGTCGAGGGCAAAACCGACGTTCTCGTCTGCACGACGATTATCGAAACAGGTCTTGACATACCCAACGCCAACACCATTATAATCGAAAACGCTGACAGAATGGGCTTGGCGCAGCTCTATCAGCTTCGCGGAAGAGTCGGACGCTCCAACCGCGCGGCGTACGCGTATCTCGTGTACAACAGGGGCAACGTCTTGTCCGACGTGGCTTCAAAGCGTTTGAGGGCGGTAAAGGAGTTTACGGAGTTCGGCTCGGGCTTTAAAATCGCGATGCGCGATCTGGAAATACGCGGCGCGGGAAATATTCTCGGCGCGGAGCAGCACGGGCATATGGACAGCGTCGGCTATGATATGTACTGCAAGCTGTTAAAGGAAAGCGTTGACGAGGCGCAGGGCATTGAAACGAAGATAGATTTCGACGTGACCGTCGATATTGACGTAAACGCATATTTGCCGGAGGACTACATCGAAAACCACAACCAGCGCATTGATATGTACAAGCGCATAGCCGCGATCTCAAGTGAGGACGACAAGTTTGAGATTGAGGACGAATTGATTGACCGCTACGGCGATATTCCTTTGGCGGTGCAGAATATAATCGACGTCGCGGCGCTGAAGCTCCCCGCGCGCGAGGCGGGGATATGCGAAATCACGCAGCGGCAGCAGTCGGTTTCGCTGAAATTCAACGAGGATAGATTGGACGCGCCGCTCGTTATGGCGCTCGATAAGAAATTCCCGAAGCGTATAAAGCTCGCGTCGTCGGTGAATCCGATAATAACGTTTAAAATAGAAAAGCTGACAGATAACCCGATCACGGTAATTCATGAATTGCTGGATACGGTTATTGAACTGCAAAAATAAAAATCCCGGGATTTTTTCCGGGACTTTTGTTTATTTCGCTTTTATTTATTTTGCAATGTTTCCGAGCGGACCTAAGATGCTGAGCATTTTGTCGTGCAGTTCTAAAAGCTTATTTGCGTTCGCCTTTAACTCGTCGGGCATGTTTTCATCGTTTGCGAGTGCTCTGATGAAATGCTTTAACGCGTTATTCTCAGCCATGCTGTCAGCCGCGGTCGTGCTTGATTTGCTGATGTACTCGCCGTGCTCCTTAACGTACTCCTGCTCCGCCTTGTAGAGAACGTCGTCAAGCTTGCCCTGCGCGTGGAGCTGTTCGATCTCCTTCTCAACCGACTCCAGCAGCGGATTGAAGTCCGCGCCGGCCTTCGCCGCTTCCTTAAACTTTTTTACAAAATTCATTACTCCGTCAAAAAATGCCATTGATGTTTCCTCCTTTGATTTTATTGCTAACGCGTTTTTACGCGGTAACTTTTATTGCACAATCCTGTTATCCGCTTCAAGCTTCTTTCTGTAATATTCCTTCTTGACATCGTACATCATAGCGTCCGCGCGCTGGAAGGTGTCGGAGAAATTATGGTCTATATATTTATCAAATATCGCGTAGCCTATCGCCATTGACAGCTTAAACGCCGTATCAGTCTTGTTTTCCGTTTCTATGGTTCGGTTGACGCTGTCAATAATTGCGCGTATATCATTTTCCGTGCAGCCGCGTATGATCGCGGTAAACTCATCGCCGCCGATACGGTAAACTACCTGGTTCTTTTTATTAATACAGGTCTTGAGAACCATTGCCGATTTCTGAATAAACCTATCTCCCACATGATGTCCGCGCGTATCGTTTATATGCTTTAAGCCGTTCAGATCCACCACAATAACTCCGTACCTGTCAAAATGCCCCGAGTTTTCGATATTGTGCAAATCGAGCGTGAACGAGTTTTTATTCTTAAGATCGGTAAGAGAATCCGTATTGGACGCGTCCTGATAAGACGGATTTGAGATTTTCTTGAACGCCTTGTTCGCGAAAACAGCCGTAAGTATGCACATAATAAGACATATAATGCACACGAATATCAGAATTGCCGCCTCGCCGTCATGTATATCGTCAGAGCTTACGCCTATGAATATTACGCCGATTACATTTCTGTCCTCGCGGCGCACCGGATACGCTCTTAAGTACCTATTGCCTCTCGCCGTTTTTACAAAGTCGTCCGAAACCCTGCAGGTGCTGTCCACTTCGCGGGTAAGAGCGTCAACCGAAGCCTCTGCCGCGTCTCCCGGATTTCTCAAAGCAATATAGGACGGATCAATATCCACAACATAAACAGCCTCGTCCGCATCATTTACCTTTGTAATAAAAATATCGTCCACTTCCGTTTTTTCTTTTATAGCCGTGAGATAACTGCTTACCGAGCCGTAAAGCTCATTCTTGATGTCCTCCGCGCTGTTTATATCGTCATAAATATCCGTGTCAATTTGATTTTCAAGCATACCGTATACAACATCCGCGCGCTCCTCATATGCGTTGCGGACTATCATTGTGAACGTACCGCGGCAAAAGAAAAATATGGCAAGACACGCCGCGACAATAAGAGCGCAGGAAAAAAGAGTTACCTGCACAGTTACGCGCGAAAATATGTCAGAAAGAGTTCTGCGTATTTTGTGGAACATTTCCTGCCCCCCTTTTTATAAATATATAATTATTATACTATAATTGCAAAAAATAATCAATACTTTTTTGTTATTTTTACCAAATTATCTATAATTATATACGATTAGTTAATAGACTGAATGTATCGGCATTCATAATCCTTGCGTTTCGATTTAATATATACTCGTATTAAGCTCAAAAAAGGCTTATTGGGGCTGTCTTAAAATCCGATAATTGTTACAAAATCATCCCAAAAACCAAACAAGAATCTCACGAATTGAGATCCTTGTTCTTTTATGAGACTTTTGCAGCCCCTTTATTAACCTTCCTCTATATCCTCTCCGAGATACTTCGCCACGGAGTAAACGTCTTTATCGCCGCGTCCGGACAGACATATTACAAGAATCTTATCCTTTCCCATTTCGGGCGCGATTTTTCTCGCGAGCGCAACCGCGTGAGCCGATTCTATCGCGGGAATAATTCCTTCCAAACGCGACAAGTACATAAACGCGTCAACCGCTTCCTTATCGGTTATCGGATAATATTCCGCTCTGCCGGTTTTTGCGAGATGCGCGTGCTCCGGTCCCACTCCCGGGTAATCAAGCCCCGCCGAAATGGAGTATACCGGCATGATGTTTCCGCCCTCGTCCTGGAGGAATATCGACTTCATTCCGTGCAGCACTCCGAGAGTTCCCTTCGCTATAGACGCCGCGTGGCGCTCCGTGTCAATTCCGTCGCCCGCCGCTTCCGCTCCGTAGAGCTTTACCGATGGTTCGTCTATAAAGTCCGCGAACATTCCTATCGCGTTCGAGCCGCCGCCCACGCACGCCATTACCGCGTCGGGCAAACGTCCCTCCATTTCCATAAGCTGCACTCGTGTTTCCTTGCTTATTACGCTCTGGAAATGCTTTACTATCGCCGGATACGGATGCGGTCCGACCGCCGAGCCGAGCACGTAAAACGTGTCGTCAGCGTGAGCCGTCCATGAACGCATAGCCTCGTTTGTAGCGTCCTTGAGCGTTCCCGTTCCCGACGTTACCGCGTGGACCTGCGCGCCCAAAAGCTTCATTCTGAACACATTGAGCGCCTGACGCTTAGTGTCCTCCTCGCCCATGTATACGTCGCATTCAAGTCCGAGCGCGGTCGCGAACGTCGCCGTTGCAACGCCGTGCTGTCCCGCGCCTGTCTCCGCGATTACCTTTTTCTTTCCCATACGTTTCGCCAGCAGACATTGACCTATCACATTGTTGATTTTGTGCGCGCCGGTATGGTTCAGATCCTCACGCTTTAAGTAAATCTTCGCGCCGCCTATGTCCTCGCTGAGGCGTTTCGCGTAATACAAAATCGACGGTCTGCCCGCGTACTGCTTATTGTAATAATTCAGCTCGTCAAGAAAATCCGCGTCATTTTTATACTTTTCAAACGCCGCTTCCAAATCTATCAGAGCATTCATAAGAGTTTCGGAGGCGTATTGTCCTCCGAATTCTCCATATCTTCCTTTTTTCTCCACTATTCTTATCTCCTCTGTTCTAATCTGTTCTCATCAATCTGTTGTTATAATTACCGAAAAATTCTCCGGATCCCATTCTACCTTTTCGCCGAGCGACTCAACAACAAATCTCAGCGGTACAAATGTGCGGTCGTTAACTATAACCGGCGGTGCGTCGAGCTCCGTCGGAGCGCTGTTTATAAACGCTGTCGGCGAGCCTATCTGAAGCGTAACGAAATTGGTTTCGCCGTTGTCCTGCTTAACGCCGATAACAGTTTGGGTTTCGGGATCCCACTGAATCACCGCGTCAACCGCCTCAAAAATAGCGCGCATCGGAACGAGAGTTCTTTCGTTATCTATAAACGGCTCAACCTCGAAGGTCATTTTTTCGCCGTTAAGATATACCGACGGATTAGCTGCGAAACAAGCCGCCGAAAACGTGAATAATGAAGCCGCCGTCAGCAACAAAGCAATTAATTTTTTCATGACTGTTTTCCTCCTGTTTCAATATTCGGATTTATTATATCAAAATTTTTTTTATTTTTCAACTGTTTTATAAAAATATCTTGAATAACATACTGTTTATTGACAATTTTCCGCTGCGAAGTTATAATATCTATTGTGAAACGGAGGTTTTACTATGAGTTTAAATAAAGATAAGCTGCTTCTCTACGCTATAACCGACAGAGCCGCGCTAAAAGGCGGAGCTCTGCCCGACGCAGTCGAAGCGGCGTTAAAGGGCGGAGCTACGATGATACAGCTCCGCGACAAGGATGCGGATACGGAATCTCTCGCAAAAACGGCTCTCGAACTAAAGCCTATCTGCGAAAAATACGGCACTCCGCTCATTATAAATGACAACATAGAGGCGGTTCTCGCGTCGGGCGCGGACGGAGTACATCTCGGTCAGGGCGACACGCCTGTTGAAGAAGCGCGCAAAATGCTCGGCGCGAATAAAATAATCGGCGTGACCGCAAGAACGCCCGGGCAGGCCGCAGCAGCCGAAAAAGCGGGCGCGGATTATCTCGGCTCGGGCGCGGTTTTCGGAACATCAACAAAAGCGGACGCGGTAAAAATGAGCGGCGAGACGCTGCGCTTAATCACATCGTCCGTAAATATCCCCGTCGCCGCGATAGGCGGCATAACGGCTGAAAATATACTAAAATTAAAAAATACCGGCATCGCGGGAGCGGCGGTCGTATCGGGAATTTTCGCTCAGCCCGACATAGAAAAAGCCGCAAAAAAGCTCATGAAGCTTGCAAAGGAGGTAATCGGATGAAAACTGCGCTGACGATAGCGGGCTCGGATTCAAGCGGCGGAGCGGGCATACAGGCGGATTTGAAAACCTTCGCCGCCAACAAGGTTTACGGCATGAGCGTAATAACGTCGGTCACCGCGCAGAACACGCTCGGCGTTACCGATATTTTCGACGTATCGCCCTCAAACATATCGGCGCAGCTTGACGCTGTTTTTACCGATATTTTCCCAAAAAGCGTAAAAATAGGAATGGTTTCATCGGCTGAAATTATAGAAATCATCGCGGAAAAGCTGCGTCAATATAATGCGAAAAACATAGTACTTGACACGGTGATGGTATCGACAAGCGGTTACAGACTGCTCCGCGAGGATGCGATAACCGCTCTCACCGAAAAGCTGTTCCCTCTCGCCGACATAATCACGCCGAATATCCCCGAGGCGGAAATTCTGTGCGGATTCAACATTGAAAACAAATCGGATATGCTCCGCGCCGCCGAAGTGATTTACGGCAAGTTTAGTGTCCCCGTACTTTTAAAAGGCGGTCACCTCGCAAAAAGCGGCAGCGATTTACTTTTTGACGGAAAAGCCGAATGGTTTGAAGCAGAAAAAATCGACAACCCCAACGCCCACGGCACAGGCTGTACGCTCTCGTCCGCGATAGCGGCGAATCTCGCGCTCGGGCAGAATATGAGCGATGCGGTAAAAGCCGCGAAAGAATACGTAACCGGTGCGCTCAAATACGGTCTTGATTTAGGCGGCGGCAGCGGTCCGCTCAACCACATGTATAAAATATTTTAGAATAAAATTATGTCATTACTGTTTGATATTCTTGTTGCTTACTGGACTTTTCCATGCCCATTCTTTTACAATAAAATCCCGAAGCCTTCATACTTCGGGATTTTATGTCACTTTTTCGGATTTACAATATCGCGCCAATCAAGATCTCCTCTTTCAAGACCGTGTATTAATACCTCAGCCGTAGCCGAATTGGTCGCTATCGGTATATTATGCATATCGCATAATCTGAGTAACGAGAATACGTCCGGTTCATACGACTCCGACGCAAGCGGATCGCGGAAAAACAGCACAAGGTCTATTTCGTTGTAGGCTATCCTCGCGCCTATCTGCTGATCGCCGCCCTGCGGTCCAGATAAAAATCTGTAAACGTTCAGCCCCGTGTTCTCTGTTACCAGCTTTCCCGTTGTTCCCGTCGCATAGAGCGTGTGTTTTGAAAGTATGCCTTTGTATGCGATGCAGAACTGAACCATCAGTTCTTTCTTTTTGTCGTGTGCAATAAGTGCAATGTTCACATTTTTACCTTCCTTTCCCAAGCGTTATACGCCTTTTTTCCGAATATCCTTTTAATTTTCATTAGAAATCCTTCCTTTTCGCCGAAATCCATTATCGGAATATCCTCTCCCAGAATACGCCCTGATATATTCAAAAACGCCTGCCTTGCCGCCGATTTATCATTCAGCACAGCCGGTTCACCTTTTAGAGCCGATATATAAAGCTCCGGATCCTCCGGCACAATTCCGAGAACGGGTATTGACAGAATATCCACGCAGTCATCGACATTCTTCATGATACCCTTGCTGATTAAATCGGCGCGCACACGATTGATTATCAGTCTCATCTCCGTCATACCCATGTCTTCAAGAACAGAAATAACCCTGTCAGCGTCGCGCAGAGCCGCCGTTTCCGGTACGGTCACCATTATGACCTCGTCCGCGAATTCCGCTGCGTAATTGAAGCCGCCATCCATTCCGGCGGGCGCGTCAATTATACAGAAATCAAAACGATTCTTCAAAAGCCGTCTAAGCTCTTCCACACTCTCGTCGTCAAGCGCCGCTTGCGACCTCGTCTGCGTTGCCGGTATAAAATACAGATTTTCAAATCTGCCGTCTCTGAGCAAGGCGTCGTCAAAGGCGCATCTTTTTTCCGCCACATCTGAAATGTCATAGACGACCTTGCTCTCCAGTCCAAGCGCAATATCAAGATTTCTCAGTCCCATATCCATATCGGCAAGCAACACGAGCTTTCCCCTCGCGGCAAGCGCCGCGCCAATATTCGCAGCGGCGGTAGTCTTGCCTGTTCCTCCCTTTCCCGAGGCAATCATGATAACTCTTCCCATATGAATATCCTCCGCAAAGGCAGCCTGCTATACAAATACAACCGGACAATATGCCGTTTTCCACTGACTACCCTATTGTTTTTATTATATCATGCCTTTTTTATTTTGTCTACTATTTTAACAAAAAATCATTAAAAAAATTTTCATTATTTATTAAATCTGCCTTTATAAAATTGTTTATGAAACGGCTTTGTTCAGCGTAATTTATTTGTGTTAATTATTAGCAATCTACTGCTGTGTAATAATTTAACATCAGCATAAACTCATGTATTTTCCCTCATCAGGCGCGGTATATGTACTCCGTATTTGAAAAAACGATTTGTTGCTTGTAAAACACTTGTCTATCGTCCTTCCGATTGGACTTCGCCGATGCGTAACGCCCGCTGCTTTTTATCCAGTAAAAATCTATCGGAATCATGAATAAACAAACAGAGCGCCGGATTATAACTGTTCCGACACTTCGATTTATCTCTTTTTCCTAAGCATCGCGCCGGGAACGACGCTTTGCGAAAGCGGTATAAAAAGCCGCTGCTCGGCGTGGTTCGCAACCTCGATTTCTTCTCCTTTTTCGTCTGTAATGCGCTCAATTTTCTGCGTGAAATACGGCTTCATCGGCTGCATTATCTCAACCTCGTCGCCCTTGAAAAAGCGGTTGCGCTGTGTTATCTGCGCTATGCCCGCGCTCTCGTCGTACGCTTCGACTATGCCGATCAAATCGTAGTCGCGTATATATGAGCTTGACGTGTACACCTGCGAGTCAGCGTCAGGCTTGCCGAAATAAAATCCCGTTGTGTATGGGCGGTGGCTCACCTTGCAAAGTTCGCCGTATTCGGCATCGTTGAAAACGTAGCCTTCGGGATTTGCGAAATAGCGGTCGATCTCGCGCCTGTACGCGCCGACAACCGTCGCGACGTAGTATGCGGTTTTGACGCGCCCCTCGATTTTAAAGCTCGAAATCCCGCTTTTTACCAGTTCCGGTATATGGCGTATCATGCACAGATCCTTTGAGTTTAAAATAAACGTGCCGCGCTCGTTTTCAATCACGTCCATGTATTCGCCCGGACGCGTTTCCTCGACAAGGCTGTACTTCCAGCGACACGGGTGCGCGCACGCGCCTTGATTGGAATCGCGCCCCGTCATATAGCTCGAAAGCAAACAGCGTCCCGAGTACGATATGCACATCGCTCCGTGGACGAACGCCTCAAGCTCCAAATTATCGGGTATATTTTTCCGAATTTCCGCAATTTCGTCAAACGACATCTCCCGCGCCAGCACAACGCGCTTCGCGCCGAGCTTGTGCCACATTAAAGCGGAACGGTAATTTACGTTATTCGCCTGAGTGCTGACGTGAACAGGCAGCTCGGGAGCGAGGGAGCGCGCCATATCGAACAGCCCCAAATCCGAAATAAGCACCGCGTCAAGACCGAGCGGGCGGATTTCGGTTATAAATTTTTCAAATTCGGGTATGTCGGCGTTGTGCGGGAAAATATTAGCGGTAAGATACACCTTTTTCCCGTGTTCGTGCGCGTATTCCACGCCTTCTTTAATGTCGTCAATACTGAAATTTTCCGCCGCAGCGCGCAAAGAAAACGCCTCGCCGCCGATATAGACAGCGTCCGCGCCGTAGTCGATCGCCGTTTTCAGTTTTTCCAGGCTCCCCGCGGGAGCGAGCAATTCCGGTTTTTTCATTGTGTTAAGTCCTTCTTTGTATCATAAATGTAATATTCATGTTATTGATTTTTGTCATATTTTGTATTAAAATCAAACTCGCAGATACAGAAGTATTGCGAGTTTGACGGTTAGCCTCACCCCGCAGACAGCGGGCAAGGAGGTGACGTGCATGAAAAAAGTCACCAAAATCATTATTTGGATTATAATTATCCTTATAATTTTTGAACTAAAAGCACAATAACCGTCGCTCGGCCAAGTGACGGTTATCATTTTTAACCTGAATTAGTCACGAGGCAACCGTTTAACGGCATACCTCTGTATCTGTTTTTATTATAGCATATTTTTGCGGAATTTGCAATACTTTTTTTCAAATTTTCACAGAAACCGTAACCCCGTCGCCGAGGGGAAGTATCGCGGTTTCAAGCTCTTTATTCTCCATAAGCATATCCACATATCGCCTGAGCCGCTTTACTATCGTGATTTTACGGCGCACAACGTGGTTGTCGTCGGCGGTCATGCCCTTGTAGAGAACGTTGTCCGTGACGATTATCCCGCCTTTTTTGAGAAGCCGCACGCATTCGTCAAGCATATAGATATAGTGCGCCTTCGGACCGTCGAGGAAAATAATATCGAAAATTTCGTCCTCGTCGATATACGAGAGATAATCCTTAGCGTCCGCCTCAATCACTTTGATTTTATCCGCATATCCCGCTTTTTCAATATTTTCCCGCGCGATACGCGCCATATCGTCGTCGTATTCGAGCGTAGAAATTTCACATTCCGCCGCCTTAGCCATGAGTATAGCGCTGTAGCCTATAGCGGCGCCGACTTCAAGTATTTTTTTGGGTTTCACCGCGCGGCAGACGACCGATAAGAACCGCGCCGTTTCCGGCTCTACTATCGGCACGCTGCGCTCTACGGCGTACTCCTCCATTTCGTGAAGGAGCGCATCGCCGTGCGTGATTTTATCTCTCAGATATTCCGTTATATACGGCGGAACTATCGCGTTTTTGTCATATTCTATCATATTGCTTCCTCGTTTATTGCGCCGGAGCCGCATCCGTACTCGTATCTGCTGCCGGAGCCGCGTTCGCGTCCGCCGCCGGCGCACCGCCTATCATGCTGTCCTGATTTTCTAAAGCGGAACTGTCCACGCTTATATTCATATCCGTGCTGTTCATCGCCGCTACATGCTCCTCGTATGTGTTTGAGAAGATATGCTCCCCGTTCGCGCCGAGCACGAAGTAATATGCGTCGGTCGCTTCGGGATAGATTGCCGCTTTCAAACAGTCAAGCCCTGGATTGCATATCGGTCCCGGCGGAAAGTCCGGGTACAGATATGTATTGTACGGTGAGTCAATCTGCGTGTCCGCGATTGAAAGCACAGGCTTGTGCTCACCGAGAACGTACTGCACCGTCGCGCACGACTGGAACTTCATTCCGGAATTGCGGCGGTTATAGAATACTCCCGCAACCTTCGCACGCTCTGTTTCCGAGTCGGTTTCGCGTTCCACTATCGACGCCATTGTTACAACCTGGTCGGTAGTCATGCCGAAAAATGCGGCTCTGTCGTAGAATTCCTGTGTAAACTGCGCGTCAAATGCCGCGAGCATTAAATCGACTATGTCATGCGCCGACATTCCGTTCGGAATTTCGTATGTAGCCGGAAACAGATACCCCTCCAGCTTCATTTCGCGATCCGGTAAATTTTCGAGAAAACGATAGTTATAGTCTGCAGGATTAAGCGCCGCGTAAAACTCGTCGCGCGTCACAAGGCCGGCTTCCTCGAGCCTGTCCGCGATTTGCCTTATTTCAAAGCCCTCCGGAATTACGATTTTGGTCGTTTCGCGGTTCGGCTCGACCATCAGCGACAGTATGTCCGAATAGCTCATGCCGTTCTCTATCGTCGCCGCGCCGGGCTGCATACCGCTGTCATAGCCGCCGAGCTTCGCTTGGAGCTTGAACAAAAACGGATATTTTATAATACCCTCGTCCTTCAGCTTCTGAGCTATGGTTGAAACGCCGTCGCCGTCGGCTATTTCAACGCGTTTGCTCTCGCCTTTGGTGTTGACGCCGAGGCTGTCGCTGAGAAATACCGCCGCAGCGGCGATAACAGCCGCCAAAATTACCGCGATAATTATAACAAGCGTTTTTCCTTTCCCGTAGCCTTCCTGCTTTTTTTGTACTGACACAATAAAATCCTCCTTATATATTATAACGCCTAAGATGCAAAATTATATTATCCCCCTATATTTTACGACAAACCGCAAATTTCGTCAAGAGCGGCGGCTGTTTTGTAATAAATAAACTATAATCCGGTAATATTTTTTACATATTGATAATTGAAAAGTAATATATTTTGGTGTATAATAGATTCATAGACAAATTTTATATGGAGGTTTTCACTATGGGCTATAAAGAAACATATGAGCGCTGGCTGAACTCGCCCGCTCTCGACGAGGCTGCCAAGGCGGAGTTACAGTCTATTTCCGGCGACGAAAAGGAAATCGAGGAACGCTTCTACCGCGAGCTGGAATTCGGCACGGCGGGTATGCGCGGAATTATCGGAATAGGCACGAACCGAATAAACATCTACAACGTGCGCCGCGCGAGCCAGGGGGTAGCGAAGTACGTAAACTCAATGGGCGCCGACGCTGCAAAGGCGGGCGTTTTGATTGGTTATGACACGCGTAATTTCTCAAGAACATTCGCGGAGGAAACGGCGAAGGTACTCGCCGCGAACGGCGTTAACGTGCATTTGTTCCCGATCGTTCACTCCGTCCCGGAGGTATCGTTCGGGATCCGTACACTGGGCTGCGCCGCGGGCGTTATGATCACGGCAAGCCACAACCCGAAGGAGTATAACGGCTACAAGGTATACGGCTCGGACGGCGGTCAGCTTCCGCCCGACGCGGCTGACGTTGTTGTTGCGGCGATAGACAGCTACGACATTTTCGACGACGTAAAATTCATGGATTTGCAGGAAGCGATGGACAAGGGCATAGTTACCGTTATCAGCCCCGACCTCGACGAGAAATTCCTCGAAACGGTCATGACGCAGCAGCAGAACCCCGAGGCGGTCACGGCGGTAGCGGACGAGTTCAAGCTCATCTACACGCCGTTCCACGGCACAGGCTCGCGTCCGGTAAAGGAAATTTTAAAGAGAATAGGCTTCAAAAACGTGTTAGTCGTTAAGGAGCAGGACACTGAGGACGGCAATTTCCCGACGGTCAAATCGCCGAATCCCGAGGATAAAGAGGGCTTTGAGATCGCGATACGCATGGCGAAGGAAAACGACGTTGACGTTATAATCGGCACGGACCCCGACTGCGACCGCGTAGGTATAGTAGTGCGCGACGCGGACGGCGTTTACAGAACGCTCACCGGCAACCAGACTGGCGCGCTGCTCGTAGAGTATATCCTCGCGTCCAAGAAAGCGAAGGGCACGCTTCCGAAGGACGGCGTTGTTATAAAGACAATAGTTACGACAGAGCTTGCGGCGGCGATCGCGGAGAGCTACGGCGTTGAGGTTATGAACGTTCTGACGGGCTTCAAGTACATCGGCGAGAAGATGACGGAGTTCGCGGAAAAGAAAAACCATACCTATTTAATAGGCTTCGAGGAAAGCTACGGCTACCTCGTAGGCACGCACGCGCGCGACAAGGACGGCGTTGTCGCGACGATGCTTATCGCGGAAATGGCGGCGTACTACAAGACGAAGGGCAAGTCGCTTTACGAAGCGCTGCAGGACATATATAATAAGTACGGATTCTACGCTGAAAAGACGGTATCGTTCGCGATGCCGGGCAAAGACGGCATGGAAAAAATGTCCGCGCTGCTTACCGGACTTCGCCAAGATCCGCCGACGAGAGTTGACGGCAAGAACGTAGTGCTCTACACCGATTACCAATCACAGACAATAAAGACGGCTTCGGGCGAAACGTCGCCGCTTAAAGGTCTGCCGAAGTCAAACGTATTGAAGTATAACCTGTCCGACGAAAAGACATACTTCATAGTTCGTCCGTCGGGCACGGAGCCGAAAATAAAGATATACCTCGGAACATTCGCGGACAGCTTCGAGGCGGCGCAGGCAACAATCGAAAACGTGCTCGCGGACGTGAAGGAGCAGCTCGGTTTATGATTACAAATCACATATCGGCTCGGCAATAAAGTATAGAGCTATGCCTCAGAGGCTATGAATACAAAAACAGGTCACCCGAGAAGACGGTGTGACCTGTTTGTCTGTTACGGACAAAAGTCAGTATCAAAACTGAGCAAGTATTATTCAGTTCAAATTATCTTTAAAAAAGCATTCCAATTTATCAAACGGTATAGCGTTCTTGCCGCCGCCGTCATACAAATCAGTATGAACGGCATCCGGAATAATGAGCAGCTCCTTGTTGTTTGCGTATTTATTATCTTTTATCATATCAGCATACGCGTCGCGGCTGAAATAACATGAATGAGCTTTTTCACCGTGTATAATGAGTACCGCGCTTCGTATTTCATTGCTGTATTGCAGAATAGGCTGATTTATAAAAGACATACAGCCGGTTACATTCCAGCCGCCGTTTGAATTAAGCGAACGCTTATGATAGCCGCGCTCTGTTTTATAATAGTCGTAATAATCCTTCACAAAAAACGGCGCGTCCTTGGGAAGCGGATCTGCGACGCCGCCGCCGAGCGCGTAACTGCCGCTTTTATAATCAGCAATCCTTTGCGCATTCAGCGCCTTTTTCGTTTCATATCTTTTTTCCTCGCTGTCGTCAGCGTCAAAATAACCCTTCGCGTTTACACGCGTCATATCATACATTGTCGAAGCAACCGCCGCCTTGATTCTCGTGTCGAGCGCGGCGGCATTTAAAGCCATTCCGCCCCATCCGCAAATACCGATTATACCTATTTTTTCAGGATTGACGTTTTCCTGTACAGATAAAAAATCCACTGCCGCCTGAAAATCCTCGGTGTTAATGTCGGGCGACGCCATAAATCTGGGTTCGCCTCCACTTTCTCCCGTAAACGACGGATCGAACGCTATCGTCAAAAAGCCGCGTTCCGCCATAGTCTGCGCGTAAAGTCCGGACGCCTGCTCCTTTACCGCGCCGAACGGACCGCATACTGCGATTGCCGCAAGCTTTTCCTCCGCGTTCTTCGGTGTGTACATATCCGCAGCCAGCGTAATTCCGTATCGGTTATGAAATGTTACTTTTTTATGAGTTACCTTTTCGCTTTTCAAAAATGTTTTATCCCATTTATCTGTAAGATTAATTGTTTGAGTCATTTTAATTACCGTCCTTTCAGCTTGTCTGTTTTATGAATTTATTTTATCGAAAAATCATCAAAAAAGATTTCATTATTTACTAAATATGCCTTTACGAAGTTTTCGCTTTTAAATAACGAAAAAACATCCGCTACGCGGTCGCAGCCCGCTATTCTGATTTTCCCTTCCGCGAGCTTTCCTATTATCGCATATGCGCCGCTGTTGCCCATGCATCCCGCTTCTGCCTCGCCGTCAAGCCTGCCGAGGACTACTATGTTGCCGACAGCGGCGAGCTTTCCGCCTGTCATCACATCACCTACAAGAATAAGATGACCGTCAGATTCCACCACTTTGCCGCTCTTTACCACTCCCTCGAAAAATCTTGCGCGGCTGCTTTTAAAATTATACGTTACAACCTCGCGTATTTCGTCTACGGGAATCGTAGGCTTATTTTCTTCATACTTTTCCTGATCCGGCTGAACAGGCTTTTCCCGTTTGCGCTCGCCGTAATAAACCGTGCTTTCGGGAAGCATTGTTTTTGCGACGGAACTCAGGCGCGTCATATCGCTGCCGGAAAAAACCCGTCCCATAAAATATATATTACAATGTCCCGCGCCGAAAAAACGTCTGAATTCGCCGAGCTTATCATGAAGCGCGCGGGTAAGTTCGGAAATTTCCGCATCAGATGAAAGGTATATTTTAACTCCGTCGCCCGTGCCTTTGAGCGTTACCATTTCTTTATCCAATATACCCTCCCGCCTTTCGTGTTATCTTATCTCAATAAGCCGTTATCCTGAATCGGCTGCGAAGTTTCCTGTGCCGGCTGCGGCTGCGGCAATATCTGCCCGCCCGCCGAATCCTGCGGCTGCGGCTGCAAATTAAAGTATTTGTCAAATATATCCTTAGCGACATAGCCCGCGTTCGTGCCTCTTACGCCGTGTTCGAGAACAACCGCCACGGCAATCTGCGGATCATCAAAAGGAGCGTACGCTATAAATATCGCGTTATTTGAACCCGCTCCGACCTGTGCGGTACCGGTTTTTCCGCCAATCTGTATCGCATATCCGGAAAAAATGTCAGCCGCGCTTCCCTCGTCGACAACCTTCTTCATTCCGTCTTTTATCGCGTCTATTACATCCTCGTCAAGATCTATCTGTTCCTCAACGGTCGGTGAAAAATCCTGCACGATACTTCCGTCCTCGGACGAACGTATGCTCTTTATAAGATTAGCCTTATATCTTGTTCCGCCGTTTGCGATAGTAGCGGCGTAATTTGCGAGCTGTATCGGTGTAAACAGGCTGTACGACTGCCCTATCGCCGCCTGAAGCGTGTCGCCCTTGTACCAGTCCTGGCTTGTGATATTCGACTCCACCTGCTTTTTATATTCCGGGCTTGCCATATGTCCCGACGTTTCCTCCGTAAGCTCGACCCCGGTGAGCTGCCCGAGCCCGAATTTGCGGGCATACTCGTCGAGTGTGTCTATACCCATCCGGTCGCCCACCTCATAGAAGAAGTAGTTACACGAGTTTTCAAGTGCGAGAGTCACATCCTGCGCACCATGCGTCAGCTGATACTCGTTCCATATCCAGCACGCCGGCTGGTAGTCGTCGTATTTTTTATAAACGCCTTTATCGGTTATTATTTCGTTCAATCTGAGATTTCCCGACTGTATCGCCGCGATAGCGGTCAGCGGTTTAAAGGTCGAGCCGGGGCTGTACTGTCCGCTTACGGCTCTGTTAAAGAGCGGTCTTGTCAAATCCGTATTAAGCTCCGTATAATAATCAATATCATTAAATCGCGTCATATCGAAGGTAGGATAAGAGCCCATCGCGAGCACGTTTCCCGTTTTCACCTCAATGGCAACAGCAGCGCCGGCGTTACAGTCATAGCCGTCCTTATCCTTGACACCGCCCTGAGCGCGTATCTGATTTATATTTTTCTCAAGCGATTCCTCCAACACTCGCTGAAGATCGGAATCGATTGTAAGCACAAGATAATTTCCCGGAATCGGCTCTATATCGTCCATAGTAATTACTTCCCTGCCGCTCACCTTCTTAAGCGAGCCTGCCGTTCCGTCCACGCCGCGCAGATACTTTTCCGCCCAGCGTTCTATTCCTTCCTTGCCGACTATGTCGTTCATTCCGTAGCCGCTGTTTTTCCAAAGTTCGTATTCCTTATCGCTTATTTTTCCCGTTCTGCCGAGAATATGGGTGGCAAGTCCCGGATTTGTGTATTCGCGCACGTAGTCGTTTATAATCGACACGCCCACAAACTCGCTTTGACGCTCCTTAATCTGCGTTACAACGTCAACGCTTACATCGTCCGCGAGAGTAAACGGCGAGCTTTGCGAAAAGCCTCTGTTTTCCGCTTCATAACGTATACCCACGATTCTGCGCTGCGCTTCTTCGGGATACTCCGGACTTACCTTATATATACTCTTATAAGCGTCCATAACCTGCTGTGCCGTCATACCCGCCGTTATCGGATTGGAGCTGTCATTTTTGTGGCGGTTATTTTCAAACCACGCTGCAAGCTCATCCTCCGCGCTTCCGTCCGCGTTTTCATCCTCGAACTGAAATCCGTACGGCTCAAACGTAATCGGGAGCGTGTCATAATATTCGTTTGCGTTCGCGTATAAAATATCGATAAGCTTTTTAATCATAAAATTAAGCTCTTCGTCATTTCTCGTTGTCGTTTGCTGCATAACCACGGAATAGCTTATCTTATTCGTCACAAGCGGCGTTCCGTAGGTATCGAGAATTTCGCCGCGGGGAGCCTTCTCAACAATATTGGACGTTAAAAAGCTTGCCGCGACTTCTGAGTACTGTTCTCCCTGCATAACCTGCAGATTAAACAATCTGAAAATTATCGCCGCAATCATTAATACAATAACTATTTTTAAAATCGCAAATCTCGCTCTGCTGTTTGGCATTTAAACACTTCCCCGTAACAAAATCAACTGTTTTTCTGAATTAACTGCTTTTCCCTTTTGTCCTCTCCGCCGTACATGGTATACTTTACAAGCACGTATATCCCAGCCGCGATAAGCGTATTATAAAATCCGTACGGAAGGAATATATGAAGCGCGGCGCTTGCGGGCAGCGACAGATTTTTAATAAAATATCTTATTACCGCAAATACTGTATTTAACACAAATGCTGCCGCCGCAGCCTTAAAAATCCTCGGAACATTTTTATATTTATCGCGAAACTTCAAAATCAAAACGGCGCTGTAAGTATAAAACAGCGTTTCAAGCGCAAAGCTGCCGCCTCCGAGCGAGCCGGAAAAAACTCCGCATATCACGCTTACCGTCACGGCGCATACATAATCCCCCTCAAGCATCGTAAGCGCGACAACAAACGCAAAAACGACGTCGGGAACTATTCCGTTTATTCTGATATAATTTGCCGTTACGGTCTGAATTATAAACAATAACAGCACCCACAGAAAAATTTTCAAATTTTTCATATTTCGCTCCTATTTTTAATTTATTCCGTTTATTACAAGAACCTCGTAAAGTCTTGAAAAATCGACCGCAGGCTCTACGGTGGCATAGTTAAGCTCTCCGGTGTTATCGGCGTTTATTTCCCGTATAGCGCCGACAAAAAGTCCGGCGGGATAAATACCGCCACTTCCGGAGGTTTCAAGCAAATCGCCCACTATTATGGTCGATTCCTGATTTATAAACGTCATCTTGCAAAGGCTTTCAAGACACAGCTCCTCGTCACCCTCCACAACGCCCAAGCCGCTCGTCCTCGTCACGCGCACGCCCATAGCGTTGTCGTTATTAAGTATAGTTGAAACCGTTGACCAGTTAGGTCCGGTTTCGGTAATTCTGCCCACAACTCCGTCGTTTGTGATTACGGCGTTGCCGACGCTCAGACCGTTTCTTGTTCCTTTATTGATTTCAATGGTATCGTACCAATTATTTTTCGAATACGCTATTACCGACGCCGCCACGGTGGAATAACCGTTCATAGTGCTTTTCAGCTCCAAAAGCTGACTGAGCCGCTCGTTTTCGAGCCTCAGTTCGCTGACGTCTCTGTTCTCGCGCGTAAGCTCGTTTATCCTGTCAACCAGCTTATCGTTTTCCTCTTTGTAGCTCGACATCTCCCACACGAAGCGTATCTTGTCCGATATTTCGTTTGCGATATAAGCAAAGCCGTTTTCAACCGGCGCAAAAACAGTGCGCGCGAGCCATGAAGCGGGATTAATGCCCGTGAAACGACCTACCACAACACAAATCACAACGCACGCCGTTACAACGGCGGCAACCTTTCTTCCCTTATTTCTCATTAATCTGCTTTCTCCGTTTCCGATACACGTAAATTACTTCTTGCCCGCCGCAATCAGCTTTGAAATTTTATCCAGCATTTTTCCCGTTCCGACAGCGACGCAGTCAAGCGGATATTCCGCAACATGCGTCGGTATTTTCGTCACCTCGCTTATCAGCCTGTCAAGCCCTTTTATAAGCGCGCCGCCTCCCGTGAGAGTGATACCGCGCTCCATAATATCTGCGGCGAGCTCCGGCGGCGTGTTTTCAAGCGTCATCTTTATCGCTTCTATCATTTCGGAAATATTTTCGCTTATCGCTGTTCTTATCTCGCTTTCCGTTATCTGTATCGTTTTCGGAAGTCCCGTCGAAACGTCGCGTCCGCGCACGTCGTACATAAGCACTTCCTCGTCCTCATACGCCGACGCGATAGCCATCTTTATTTCCTCAGCCATTCTGTCGCCGATATTTATACCGTGCTCCTTTTTGAGGTAATTCACAATAGCGCTGTCAAGCGCGTCTCCTGCGATCCTTACAGAATTGCTTGCAACGATTCCGTCGAGAGATATAACCGCGACCTCCGTCGTTCCTCCGCCTATATCGACGACCATGCTGCCGGTCGCCTCCTCAACCGGAAGTCCCGCGCCGACAGCCGCCGCCATCGGCTCCTCAACGAGCGCCGCTTCCTTCGCGCCCGCCTGGATGACCGCTTCCTCAACCGCGCGCCGCTCGACCTCGGTTATTCCCGAGGGTATGCAAACGAGCACTCTCGGCTTTAAAATGCGGCTCACCCTCGCCTCTTTTATAAACTGACGGATCATAGCCTGAGTTATATCGAAATCCGCGATAACACCGTCCTTCATCGGGCGCACCGCGACTATATTTTCCGGCGTTCTGCCTATCATCTCGTTAGCGGCGTTGCCGACCGCAAGAACCTTTCCTTCATATTTATCAATGGCGACAACGGACGGCTCGCGCACAACTATGCCCTTGCCCTTCACGTAAACCAGCGTGTTCGCCGTGCCCAGATCAATTCCTACATCCTTTGAAAACAGCCCCATTTTTTAATTCTCCTTATTATATTTTTTGAGTATGTTTATGTCAAATTCCTTTTCCATGGTGTCCGCGAGCGACGCGACGGGAAGTCCCACAACATTGAAATAATCTCCGTCTATTCTCTCCACAAGCATCGCGCCCTTCTCCTGTATACCGTACGCGCCCGCCTTGTCCATCGGCTCTCCGGTTGCGATATACGCGCGTATCGTATCATCGCTCAATTTTTTGAATGTCACAGCCGTCCTGACGCTTTTGCACACCGCGAAGCCGTCCGAGCCGCGCATTATGCAATAACCCGTATATACCTCGTGCGTTCTTCCCGAAAGACGTTTAAGCATTGAAAACGCGTCGTCCTCATCCTTCGGCTTGCCGAGTATACTTCCGTCAAGAACCACGACCGTGTCGGCTGATATTATCACCGCATTTTTTGCCGATTTAAGCTTTTTCGCCGCGGCTGACGCCTTCAGCAGAGCCAGCTCCTGCGTGTATAATCCCGGCTCCATGTCCTTTGAAACAGAACTTTCGTCCGCTTCGCCGTCGATTATGTCGAATTTAACTCCTATTCCCGACAGCAGAAAGGCGCGTCTTGGCGATTTTGACGCGAGTATAAATTTTTTCAACTACTTCACTCCTCTGAAAAAATGTCCGCGCGTGAAGGAATTTCCGTCCGCAGGCGGCGGAACCGCCTCTCCCGCGAGAGCGCGTTTGTATACATCTATTATTTTACCACATTGTAAAAAATTTTCAACAGTAAATATCATTCTTATTCGATTTATTTTCAAATTTTTTAATTGGTCGAGCTTATCCGCCATAAAAATCGGTTTGGAATTCAGCAGCACCGCGCGGCAGTCATCCGAGCAGACTACCGGAAATTCCTCCTTCATTCTGTCCCTCAGCCGATATTTCATTTTTTTGCTCTGACATTTTCCCGCCGCCTTTAACGGACAGTTTTTCATGAGCATGAGCGGCAGTCTGCCGTAGACTATTACCTCCGTGCAAACGCCGGTATTTTCAAGCAGCGCGCGTATCTCGCCTATATTAAGCTCCGGCGACAGCGTCAACGATTCGAAGCCCTTGAAATGGTCCGCGGTCCGCGAGTTAAACACATTCAAGCGGAAACCGCCGTAAAGCCGCTTATCCCTGTAATATTCCGCCGCCGCAGGAGACGAAACAAGAACCGCGTCCGTCTTTATATCCTCCGCGCGGAATATCTCGGAAGCCTTTGTTATGATTTCAGCTCCGCGCCCTGTAAGCTTTTCGGCAACTCCAAAAGGGGCGTATATCATATTTATTCCGCCTTTGATCGCCGCCTCTCCCTGTTCCTCGGTCATAACCTCGGCGGTGAGAATTATATCGGTTTGTCCCCGCTCCGCGCGCGTGATTACGGGAACAGGAGCTTTTCTTCCCTTTTCTCTCTCCGACAACTCACGAATAAGCGCGTCAGCCGCCTCTCTGCGGACGCTGTTTATCTCCTTTATCGGCACAACCGATTTTCCGTCGGGTTGCGCGATCACCTTGACCGCTTCAAACGGCGTATCCCCAAGCTTTGAAAGCTGCGCGGCAAAGCGTTCTTTATCGAGCGGTCTGTTTATCGCCCGCTCCGCTTTTAGTGTCCCCGCCGCAGTTGCAAATTTAGTGTCCCTGTTTTTAGTGTCCCTATTGTATATCGTTATCTCTACAAGCTCATCGGTATTTAGTGTCCCAGTTACATTGACGGGGATTTTGCGTATATTGGCGTTTTCCGCCGCGCGCTTTTTCGCTTCAGCCGTGAAAGCATTCCCCGAATCGTTTCCGGGATTTTTATGGCTCATCATTGATTTGCCGAGGTGTGAGTTAAAATATCCGTCGGTAAATCCGGAACGTGAGAAAGCGTTTATAAGCTCTTCCATGTCGGACTGCTCGACACGCCTGTCTATATTGTCAAGATACTTTCTGTACACTCCGACAACGGCGCTCACATATTCCGCGCGCTTTAAACGCCCTTCTATTTTAAGAGACGCGACCCCCATATCTCTTATAGCCTTCAGCTCGTTTATAAGCGATAAATCCTTCGGGCTAAGCAAATATCCTTCCGTGAATGAATTCTTTCCGTCCGTAATTCCGTAAGGCAGCCGGCACGGCTGGGCGCAGCGTCCTCTGTTTCCGCTTCTGCCGCCCAAAATGCTCGACATCAGACACTGACCGGAATAGCACATACAAAGCGCTCCGTGAACGAAAATTTCAATTTCCGCGCGGGCGTTTTTACAGATATATTCTATCTCGCCGCGAGAAAGCTCTCTTGCCAATACCACGCGCGAAAAACCCATATCCTCAAGATACCTGACTCCTTCAAGGCTTGTCACGGTCATCTGCGTCGAAGCGTGAAGCGGCATATCCGGGAGGGCTTTGCGTATCAGCTCCGCCGCTCCGATGTCCTGTATTATAAGAGCGTCCGCTCCGGCGTCATTAAGCTCATACGCGTATTCGAGCATTTCATTAAGCTCGCGTTCCTTTATAAGCGTGTTCAGCGCGACGTGCAGATCCACACCGTAGAGATGACAGTACCGGGCGTATTTTTTTATGTCCCCAATCGAAAAGTTATCCGCTCCGCTGCGGGCATTGAACATCGGTCCGCCTATATATACCGCGTCCGCTCCCGACTGCACAGCCGCTCTGAGTGCCGCCGCGCCGCCGGCGGGAGCCAGCAGCTCAGGCGCGGTTAAAAATCCGGATGCGTTCATTTTTTATCCTCGTCTATCATAGCAAGAATTTCCTTTTCGCGCTCCTGCATTTCCTTGATTTTATCCTCAAGCAGCTTTATCTGTCCCTCGAGGAACTTTATCTGCGAATTCGCCTCGTTTAGCTTGTTGCGCGTATACGCCTTCTCCGCGCGCGCCGCCGTTTCGTCCATCGTTACCTGACCTGATTGCGCGTCGTCAAGGCGCTCCTGCAGAGCCTTGTTTTCCTTTTCAAGCGACTTGCACTTATCGTTCGCCGCGACCAGCTTATCGCTGCACATCTGAAGCTGATCCTTCATTAAACGTCCCGCCTCGTCGGTTTTGAAATACTCGTCGCAGATATTGAGCGCCGCGAGAACTATCGGACGCTCGCCTATGATATTCTGTCCGCCCTTTAAAACGTAATCCACCTTTTCGTTGATATGCTCCGCCAGCCTTCTGATGTATTCCTCGCTCTCATCCGCGACAACGGTATACTTGCGCGAATTGATTGTTATAGCCAGTCTGTTCACCGCCATATTTTTTCATCTCCCTGCATAATAAAATTTCCTTAATTTATTTCCAAAATCTATTATACAATAAATTACGCGAAAAAAAAACATTTTTTTTTTAATTTTTTCGAAGAAAAATATTTTAATTAAATTACATCGGCTATTTACGGCTTTTCGGCCGAATTTCAGACATATTGAAAATTTTTTAAGAGCGCGTTTTAACGTAAATTTTTTTTATGATTTCTTTTTTGTAAAATTATTTAATAAAAAATTAAAAAAATATTTACTTTTTTTGTGTAATGTGTTATAATAATATAACTTAATATGGGTAATTTTTTAATGAAAAGGAGAGGAAGATATGAAGAAAAATTTTAAGAAGCTGCTTTGCACGGCTTTATCGCTCGCGATGGTATCGGGTACGGTTATGCTCCCGATGACTGCGGCGAATGCGGAAACAACTCCCATTTTTGAGGGCGATACCGTTACCAAAGAATGGAAGTTTGACTTCGGCGCGGCGGGCACGGCGGCGGAAGAAGGCTGGACAGCCGTAACTCCCGATATGCACTACACGAAGGACGGCACTGCCGAATTCGGCTTTCTCGGCACAGACGAGAATGACTGGCAGACTCAGGGAGACCGTTATGACGGCTTCGGCACACAGAAGAAGCAAATGAAAAACGACGATAACAAGGTCATCTCGCTCAAAGCCGGCGGCGGCACAGGTCTTGACGACGCTATAGGCTCGACGGGCGAAGATCTCTACGGCAACGCCGGAGATATTTATTATCCCGTTCGTTTCGCGCTGAGAGCTACAGACGAGCATTACTACAGAGTAAGAGCTACAGTTACGACGCTTGATCCGACGCAGGACGCGGAAATTTCGCTCTACACCGAGAGAAAGCACCCGCTCTTTACCGATACGAAAATAGAAGCCGGTCAAACAAAAACGGTTGATTTCTCCGTAAGACCGACTCCGATTTACTATCAGAAATCAAACCCGACAGGCGCAGTCAAGGACGAAATGGTAAACGTCTGCGCGGTCGGCAAAAACTCGGCAATCTCCTCGATCATCATTCAGGAGGTTCAGGAATATCCCGTATTTTGGGTACTCGGCGACTCGACTGTTACGGACGGCAACTGCTTGCTTCCGTTCTTCAGACTTCAGAACTACACCGGCGTCGGCACGGGACTTACAAAGTATCTCCCGCGCAACTTGGCTATGGTAAATGAGGGCGAGGGCGGACTTGACGCAAACGACACCCTCCACTTCAATATGGTAAGCTCGCGCATAAAGAAAGGCGACTACCTCTATGTTGAGTACGGTCACAACCACAAAACGGACGGTCCGGAAGGCTATACAAAAGCTCTCGCGAAATACTTCGATTTATGCAAATCAAAGGAGGCTTATCTTATTATCGTAAGCCCGATCGAAAGAATAAATCAGTGGGACAGCGCGACAAGCAAATATACTCACTCTCTCGACGGCTTTGCAACCGCAGGCAAGACATTTGTCGAGGAAAAAATCGCGGCAGGCGCGACAAATATCGCGTATGTAGAGCTTAACCAATACAGCCTTGACTTCTACAATAAAATAGTAGCGGACAACGGCAACGACTCGAACGCGATTAAATTCTACTTCCAAACAGCGCAGGGCGGCGGCACGGATACTACACACCCGAACGACGCAGGCGCGGAAAATCTCGCGTATGAGTTTATAAAGGCGGCTCAGGCAAGAGTTCAGGAGACGACGAGCGACGCGGAAAAAGCTGTTCTTAACGGATTCCTTGAGAATATTACAGAAGAAAAGCCGAACCTTATCGATCCGTCTATCACCTCCGGTAAGCTCGGCGGCGATGCTTGGCCTCAGTACGTTTCGGGCCCCGAATACACAAATCCGACCGACGTTGAGAGCGTTACCGTTGCAGACGGCAAAATCAAGGATATGACGGTAAACGTAATCGGCTCGATGAGCACATATGCGCTTGGCGTTGTTGACGTGTACGGCGCGGACGGCGAAAAGAAAGCCTCGTATGTTTCAACCAATAACGTAGACAACTCCACGGGCAAGGGCTTACAGACCGTAGCGTTCCCCGAAACGGCTGTACTCGCCGCCGGCGACACATTTAAGGCGTACACGTGGACGGCAAAAGGCGACGTCCAGGAGCTTCTCCCCGAAGAAGAAGGCGGCGTACGTATGTCGGCTGAATACGATTACATAGCTGAAACCGAATCACTTATTAAGGATAATTTCGAGTACGCGGACGCGCAGTACGACGGTGATGAAGGCGTAGAAGAACCCACGCTTCTCGAATCGGCAGCCGACAGCGGCTGGACATTCAGAGGAAGCGCGGAAAAAACCACAACGCTCGGAGTAATCACCTCCGGCGGTGACGAGGAAGGCGCTGAACCTGTAAAAACATATTACGCGAATGCTGTAACGACAGGTAAAAAACCGGAGGGCGGCGACGGTTCGTTCTATTTATCGAAGGACTTCGCGCATGAAATCGGCACATCCGGCAGATATGAGATTTCCTTTGACATAAGATACGTTTCGGGCGGCGGCATGAACGTTCAGCTCGTTGCGGATCCGTCACAAAATAATCCGGGCGGAACGGCTCAGCTTCCCTTATTCTCGGTAGACGCGGAAGGCACAATAACGGCGGGCGGCAAAACCGCGGGACAGATCTCCTCGCTGCTGTTCGCAAAGATAAGATACATTCTCGACATGGATTTGGGTAAGGCAACGTTATACTTAGCGGGTTACGATCCGATAACGTTTAATCTTGACAACTACACGACGACCGACGTTAACGTAACGCCCGAGAAGCTCACCTCGCTTATGTTCACCTCGTCAAAGGTTGCAGCGGGCATACAGATAGCAAATCTTAATGTTGCGGCTCTCGATCCGTCGGAGCTTCCCGAATACACAGCTTCCGTCGTATCGTCAAACGACGCTTTCGGCACAGTTGAAATCACAAAGGCTGACGGCGAAGAAAGCGGCGCAAGCTTGATGGCGGCTGACGACGCGAACGTTACTCTTTCGTACAACTTTGACAGCGCCGTTATAACCTCCGACAATGCGGCGGAAATGACGCTTATTGAGGTTCAATACGGCGAAAACAACAATGTCAAGTCCGTAAAAACAACCCCCGTTAAATTTGAAGAAGCGGGAACGCAGATGATAAAGGCGGCGGCTGGCAGCAAGCTTATGCTTTGGGATTCTCTCGAAGGTATGCAGCCTTTAACCCCCGCAATTACAGCGGCGGACGGAGAAACAA
The DNA here is from genome assembly GCA_947627795.1 of uncultured Clostridia bacterium. Lineage (GTDB taxonomy): Bacteria > Bacillota > Clostridia > UBA1381 > UBA1381 > CANQXJ01. Next base: position 7,430 of record CANQXJ010000002.1, on the reverse strand, counting down.
AATCCGTTACGGCAAAACTGAACACTGTCGTTACCGCAACAGCGACGGCGAATGACGGATATATCTTCATGGGCTGGTACAACGAAGGAAACAACTCAAAGGTTGTATCAATGGATTCGCCGTACTCGTTCAGACTGCGCGGCGACACAGCTCTCGCTGCGAAATTCGTAATCAAGCCGGAAATAACCGACATTAAGAATTATACTGTAACCGCCGCATCGGGAAGTGTTAAATCGACAGCGGGCAGCACCGTTCAGATGGGTATTGCAGACGCTGTTGACGAATTCGGAACGCCCGTTACACAGGCGAAGGCGAGCGACTTTACATGGACGTCATCCGATCCGAACATCACGGTAGACGCAAACGGACTTGTAACAGTAGGCGAGAACTTCTCGCTCGGCGACAAGGAAACGGCTGAAGTAACAATTACGGCATCCATAAACGGCATTGACAAGACGTTTAAGCTGACGGTATTCGGCTACGAGTATTACGAGACAATGACCGAGGGTACAACGAATTATGAAGGTCTGTTCATGGCAATCGCGGGCAAGACGGCAATCGTATTCCCCGCCGCGAACACGAAGCAAAAATACACAATGACCGCTCCGGTAACGCTTGATAAGGAAACGACCGTTTCATATGAGCACGCATGGTCGGGTTCAAAAACCTGCGGACAGCTCAGAACACTGAACTTCTTCAATTCGGACGGCACGACAATCTTCTCGCTCTGCTATTCATGGGGCGACCTCTTTGCCGGAACAGCGGCAAACAACGATGCTAAGGCCGGCACGGTTCAGCAGAACAAATGGACAACGGTAACGGCTGTCATAGATCCTGCGGCAAGCACGGTTACGGTAACGGTAGGCGATACTTCGGCGACAACAACTCTTGCAGCCGACGCGAAGGATATTGCGGGCATCAGCTTTGATTCCGCCGGAAGCGTACCCGGTCCTAACGAAAGAGCGCTCGGAATAAGCAGCCTTACAATTAAAAAATAATACAAAAATATAGCGAAAAAGACCGCTTCGGCGGTTCGCTCATGAACAATATAAAACCACCTCCGGTCACGGCACCACCTGACCGGAGGTGGTTCTGTATATGAAAAATTTTTTGAAGAAATACGCAAAATCAAAGCGCGGATTTTTTGATACCGCCATACTATTTTTTAGTTTACATATATGATTTTATATGATACAATAATTACATAAAAACATATGGGGGTACGGCATATGAAAATTAAAAAAATTATTACCGCCGCAGTTATATCCGCGCTGGCGGCGCACGGCGCAATTCCCGTATTTGCCGATACACGGCCGATACTTTGGTACAATTTCGAGAATGCGGCAAACGATGCGTCCGGTAACTCCAATGACGGAACGGTTTTCGGCGCGGCTTTTGGTAACGGCAAAGCTGTGTTTGACGGCTCGGACGACTATATAAAGCTTCCGGACGGACTTCTCAAAAACGCGTCAAGCGCCACTGTTTCAATTTATCTGAAATCCGAGATAGAAAAGCAAAATCAGTTTACGTGGTGCATCGGAAACACAAGCACTGCGGGATATATGTTTTTAAATACGTATAATCCCGACGGCAAGCTCAGAGCCGCTATAACAAATGGAACATACACGAACGAGGAGGCGCTTGCGACAAGCGATTATCTGAGCGCCGGTGTGTGGACGAGTATTACCGCAGTGTTTGACGGAGCTAACTCCGCTCTCTACCGCGACGGAGTAAAGGTTGCGTCGGCAAATATAACGATAAAGCCTTCTGATTTAGGCGCGACAAAGGCGAATTATATAGCGAAATCAGTGTATAACGATCCGTATTTCAAGGGCAGCGTGTCCGATTTCAGAATTTACGATACAGCTCTGTCGGCGGACGAGGTAAGCGCGCTCGCGGCGGAGCAGGCTGCGTCGCTCAAAGCCGATCCTCCCGTGCCGGTTTCTGTATCGGGCGACGGAATAAAATCGTTCGGCGTTGAGATAAACAGCGCGGAAAAAACAATATTGATTCCCGTTGTTCCCGGAACGGATTTGTCAGCGATACGTCCCGAAATAACATGCGACAAGGACGCGGACGCATCTCTTACCGATGGGACATACGCGAACGGTAAAATAACAATCACGGACAAAGCAAATCCCGAGCTTTCAGTGCAATGGAGCGTAAAAGCAGAGGAGCGGGGAAACGCTGTTCTCGACGGTTTTTACGCGGATCCGAACATAGTCTGCTTTAACGGCAAATACTACATTTATCCGACGACCGACGGCGGCAGCGGATGGGACGCTCCGTATATGAAATGCTTCTCGTCGGACGACCTTGTGCATTGGAAGGACGAGGGAATTATACTTGATTTGAAAGACGTGAGCTGGTCAAACGGCAAAAACGGCTGGGCGCCGACGGTTGCGGAGAAGAACGGAAAATATTATTTCTACTACAGCGCCGCCCCGTCAAATAACGGCGCGAAGAATTTAGCCGTAGCAGTTGCTGATTCTCCGACAGGTCCGTTTGTCGACAAGGGAGTAATCGTAAAGGGCGGCAGCTATTCGGGACAGATGATAGACTCCGCCGTTTTCACCGACGATGACGGACAATCATACCTCTACTGGGGCAACGGTTCTATGTACGGCGCGAAGCTGTCTGACGATATGCTCTCAATTGAGGGGGCAGTGAAAAAATTCAGTCCCGGGAATTTCCGCGAAGGCTCGTTCATGATAAAACGCAAAGGCATTTATTACATGATGTGGTCGGACGACGATACGGGAAGCCCGAACTATAACGTGCGCTACGGCAAAATGGATTCGCCGCTCGGCACAATCACCGGCAGTACGCGCATACTCCATATGAGCAACGCCGGCTCGCCGCTTATACGCGGCACGGGACATCACTCTGTTATAAACATACCCGGCACTGACGATTGGTACATATGTTATCACCGTTTCAATACGGCTCTTTACGGCAGTCAGGCAACTCAAAGCTCAGCCGCAGGCAATCACCGCGAGGTTTGCATTGACAAGCTTGAATTTGACGAAAACGGCAATATAAAGCAGGTTATCCCTACTTTAAAAGGTATAACTGAGCCGGTTACAGCAGGGGCGCAAAGCCCCGCTCCCACACCGACTTGGCGTCCGGCGGGTAGTGTTGAAATTTCGAAGGCTGAAATTAATCAAAACTCGCTCGATTACGAGCTTACCGTTACGGGCGTTTCGGACGCGGATATCTATACGGCTCTCTATACTTCGGACGGCGCGCTTGCGGGCGTAAAGAAAAATGAAATATCAGGCTCGTTTGAAATTGAGCCGGTAATGCAATACAAATTAAAAGTCATAACTTGGAAGGAAAATTCAGTCGAACCGTACGGAATGCCATGTGCGGAGAAAACTATAAATATCGAATAATAAGCGAGGTATATTATGAAAAAAATAAGTTCTTTAACTTTGGCGGCGGCAATGATAAGCGTGATGATATCGTCGTCAATCACAGCCTCATCTGCATCCGGCCCGCTTCCGGCATTTCCGGGAGCAGAGGGCGGAGGCATGTACGCCACAGGCGGACGCGGCGGTACGGTTGTGCATGTCACAAATCTTAACGACAGCGGCGCCGGCTCGCTTCGTGACGCGGTGGCTCATACGGGGAGAATAGTCGTATTTGACGTGGGCGGCACGATTAATTTAAAATCCGACATCTCATGTGCGGGCAATATTACCGTAGCCGGTCAAACCGCTCCCGGAGGAAAAGGAATTACGCTCAGAGGCGGCAAATTCGCTTTCGGCGGCGATAACACAATAGCGCGTTTTATAGCGTCGCGTCCCGGCGAGAAGGGAACGGAATCGGATTACGACGCGTGGGGCGGCTCAAAGGGAAGTAACTCTATAATCGACCACTGCTCTATAGGCTGGGCGAATGACGAGCAGTTCGGATTGTATTCGGCGAGCAGTCAAACGGTGCAGTACACGATTGTGGGACCGTCCAACTGTGTGTCATATCATTCAAAGGGCGCGCACGGCTTCGGCGTGATGTTCGGCGCGGCGAATAACTCATGGCATCACAATCTTTTATGCCATTCGCTTTCGCGGAATTTCCGAGGCAAGGTAAGCGGCTCCAGTCCTATGGAATTTGTAAACAATGTAATTTACGACTGGGGATACCAAACCGCATACGGCACTATGGGACATCTGAATTATGTGGGAAATTATCTTAAAATGGGGCCCTCGACAAAAGGCGGTCAACGGTTTATAAACTTGTCAAGCGGTTCTCATTACGAGCTTTTCAGATTTTATCTTACAGGTAATAAAATAACCAAACCCGACAGCACCCCGTATTCCGACGCAGTAAACGCGAACAACTGGAACGGCGGCGTAAACTATGGCAGCCATGGCGCGGAAAGCGACTATCGTGTTGACTCGTATTTTCCGATAAACGCTTCAACGGGCGCTGATGTATCTATGGCAAAATCACCGGAAACGGCTGACGATGCCTTTGAAAAAGTTGTATCCTACGCGGGAACATCGACAAATCCGGCTGACAACTCGCAGAGCGGCTACAGCTACAGCTCCGATAACACTCGGACGAAAATAGACGCGCAGGTGCTCTACGAAGCGCGCACCGGCACAGGCTCGCTCACGGGCGGGCGCGATTTCTCCACCGTTACGGATTCGGCTGTTCTTGACGCAATAAACACCTACGGAATACAGTATTGCGACTATAATTCGTACTATCCTCCCGCAGTAACGCATAAGGAGATAACCGACTCGGATAATGACGGCATGCCGGATGAGTGGGAGCTTCAGCGCGGACTAAATCCTACAAGCGCGTCCGACGCAACGGGCGATTATCTCGGACAAGGCTACAATAATATCGAATACTACATAAACGACTTAACGGTAAACGCGTTCCCCGAGGGGACTGTAACCATATCTCCGACGACTACCGATTTGGGTGAGGATTACGCCAAAGCGAAAGAGGACGCGGATGCGATAACGCTGTCGCCGACAACGATAAAAGAAGCGTCGGATTTAGCGCTTCCGCAGACCGGTTCGGTAAACGGCTCGCAGATTACATGGAGCAGCGGTTCAAATACGATAGTTATAAGAAATAATCAGATTTCTGCAGTAAATCGTCCGAGCGCAGGAAACGAACAGGTTACGCTTACGGCGGCGGTGAAAAATGGAGAATACACTCTCAGACGCAGCTTTACGATAACGGTTCTCGGTCTTGCGATGAAATTCGATTTCGGCAGCGGCAGCGCTTCGGACGGATTTGTAAAGGTTAGCGGAGCGACGCTGTATTCACCCGGGGAAACTGCCTACGGCTTTACTTCAGCCGGAGAGGATATGGCTCGCGGCGCGTACAGCGTTCCGTCGGGGCTTGAATCGCTTTACGACGACAACGTGCAGTGCGAAACGACTTTTAAAGCCGAAGTGCCGAACGGAAAATATTATGTCGTATTACATTACGGCTGCTGGAACACAACCTTCGGTACGAATTATACCGTGGAAGGCATAAACTCCGGCAATCTTTATTCAACGTCTGCCGAGCAATATGTAACGGAGGTCGAGGTCAAGGACGGAGTTCTTGACGTAGAGATAAAGAAAGGCTCGCAGAAGTACGGAGGCTATATAGACGGACTTGAAATACTCACCGCGCCGCCCGAGCAGCGCTACGGCTTTGATTTCGGCGACAAGGATGTTCAAGCCGGCTATATTCAGATAAAAGCGGACGCTGGATACAACGCCGAGTATCGCGGCGGATTTACCGAAACGTCAAGTTTCTCATCTATGGAGCGCGCTCCGGGAGAAATTCCGCCGGGATATGAAAATGTCCACAGCGACCAACTCAACGGAGACGGAACGTTCAGGGCAAATGTCCCGAACGGAAAGTATAAGGTAATTATCCATTACGGAAGCTGGAACGATGGTTTCGGCACTAATTACACGATAAACGGCGTATCGTCGGGCAATCTCTTTTCAACCGTTGCGGCAAAATATGAAACCGAAACGGAAGTGACGGAAGGCTTCCTTGACGTTGAAATCAAAAAAGGCTCAAAATCATGGGGCGGCTATATAAACGGTATGGATTTAATCCGTCTGAGAGAATCGCCAGCAACGTCTGCTCCAACCGACGCACCCGCGCCGGAACAAACCGACGAACCCGTACAGCCAACGGCGTCTCCCGCTCCCGAACCCGGCGAAGCGCGCATAGACGCGGACGTATCGGAAGCGGACGGAGTATATCACATAACGGCACGTCCGGTAAACTGCGAAAACGGAATGCTGATTGTCGCGTTATACGGAGAAAACGGGCTTACGAAATGTTATTTTGAGCAGTATATGGGTGAGGATATAAGCTTTGAAGCACTAAACGCAAACCGAATAAAAATTATGCTGTGGAAGGATGTTGAGGGCATAGCTCCCTTGTGTCCGGCGAAAAATATTAATTTATAAAAAACTGTTATAAACATAAAATCCGATAAAATGGAGGCGAACCGATATGAAAAAAATTATTTCAACGCTGCTTGCGGCTGCTATGGCGCTTGCCGCGCTGCCGAATTCCGTCGTCACGGCGCAAAACGGCGAAAATCCGGGCACACAATTCAAAATAACATCCGAAAAGGGCGTTGACATTCAACAGAACATGATAGGCTTGTTTTTCGAGGATATAAACTACGCGGCGGACGGCGGTCTGTACGCGGAGATGATTGAAAACCGCTCGTTCGAGGCGAGAAAGTACACGAGCGGCTCAAGTACGAGCTACGACGGCTTGTACTCCTGGAGCGTCTATCCCTCAACCGGCAGCGGCGCGAGTGTTAAAACAGCGTCAAGCGGCGGACTTAATACCAATAATCCGAACTACGCCGTATTCACCGCGTCCGACACGCAAAAAGGGCTTAAAAACAACGCATACGATGGCGTTTTAATGGAAAAAGGCAAAAAATACAACATATCTCTTTACGCAAGATCCGCCGGCTATACGGGCGGTATAAGTGTAAGCGTCTACAAAGACGGTACAAAGGCTGCCGGAGCGAAAATCACCGACAGCGTTACAAATGAATGGACAAAATACACCGCCGAAATGACCGCCGACAAAACGGCGCGCTGCGCGGATTTCGCTGTCGAGCTTGACGGCGCGGGCGAGGTATCGCTCGATATGGTTTCGTGCATACCCGCCGACGCGGTCGAGGGTATTTTCAGAAAGGACTTAGCCGAAAAGCTCAAAGCGATAAATCCCGGATTTCTGCGTTTCCCCGGCGGCTGCATAATCGAGGGCTACAGCCTCGCAAACCGCTATAACTGGAAGGACACATTAGGCGATGTTTCCGAGAGAAAACAAAACTGGAACCGCTGGGCTTCTCACACCGCCGAAGGGCTTGACAACGGCTATAAGCACTATAACCAAACCTACGGCTTAGGCTTCTACGAATATTTCAAGCTCTG
>CANQXJ010000001.1 GCA_947627795.1 uncultured Clostridia bacterium | reverse complement strand
GAGGGATTCTTTTTTTAAAATTAGCGAAGGAATCCCCCAGTCAGCTACGCTGACAGCCCCCTTTGACAAGGGGGCCTTTCGCAGATAAATCATAATTTACGCCGCAAACAATAAAAAGGAGAAACCAACAATGGAAAAATTATACGTTAATTTAGGCGAACGCTCATACAATATAAAATTTTCGTCGGATTTCGCTGGGCTGCCCGACGCGATGGCGGAGATCAACGCTCCCCCAAAAATTTTGATCGTAACCGACACAAATGTCGAACGGCTTTACGCGGACGAGGTCTGCGCTCTACTCAAAGATAACGGCTATGACGCTGCCGCGTACGCGTTTGAAGCGGGCGAGGAGCATAAGAATATGAACTCAATCCTCGGCATATGCAATGCCTGTATCGAGCACGGACTCGATAGAAAAAGCATGATCGCCGCGCTCGGCGGAGGCGTGGTCGGCGATATGGCGGGCTTCGCGGCGGCGATTTTCATGCGCGGTATCGACTTTATTCAAATTCCGACTACGCTCCTGTCGCAGTCCGACAGCTCCGTGGGCGGCAAAACGGGTATTGATTTCGCCGGAAGCAAAAATATTTTGGGCGCGTTCCATCAACCGAGATTGGTTTACATAAATGTAAACACGCTAAAAACTCTGCCTAATGAGCAGTTTGTTTCGGGTATGGGCGAGGTCATAAAGCACGGCATTATACGCGACGCGGAATTTTTTGATTATCTTTGCGAAAACGCGGACACGATAAAGGCGCTCGACAGCGATTTGCTTATCAGAATGGCGAAAACCAACTGCGCGATCAAAGCGGATGTGGTAATGCACGACGAGCGCGAAAACGGGCTGCGTGCGATTTTGAATTTCGGTCACACTATCGGTCACGCGGTAGAGTCGGCTTATGATTTTCAGATGACGCACGGCGAATGCGTCGGGATTGGCATGATAGGAGCGTCGTATATCGCACAAAAACGCGGCATGATCACGGCTTACGAACTTAAACGAATAGAGGACACGCTTAAGCTGTACGGCTTCCGCACACGCGTGAAGCTGCCCGAAAGCGATGTCGTAATGGGATATATGCAGAAGGACAAGAAAAAGCTGATGGGTAAGCTGAAATTCGTGCTTCCCGTAAAAATCGGCGAGGTAATGCAGACCACGGACGTAACTCAGGATGAGATTTACAGCGCGTTTGATTATATCGGAGGGGTATCATGATTTGGCTTATAATCTCGCTTCTGATAGCCGCCGCCGACCAGCTTGTTAAATATCTTATTTTATCAAACGTGCAGATCGGCAAAACGGTGTTTTCGCTGAAGCCTATAGTTGAGATAACACACGTTCAAAACACGGGCGCGGCGTTCTCGATGCTCGAGGGCAAGGTGTGGATACTGGGTATTGTTTCGGCTATTTTCTGCGCGGCTGTGATCGCGTACTGGATAATCAAAAAACCGAAGCATCCGCTGTTGTGCGCGTCAGTATCCATGATTTTCGCGGGCGCGCTCGGAAATGCGATAGACCGTCTCGCGCGAGGATTTGTCGTGGACTATATAGACGTCGCTTTTATAAACTTCCCCGTGTTCAACATCGCGGACATGGCGATAGTGATCGGCGCGGGACTGTTCATTTTGTATGAAATATTATATGACAGGAATTAACTCATGGAAATAGTTTTAAACGTGCCCGCTGAAGCGGCGGGGGAGAGAGCGGACAAGTTCATATCGGACGCGGCGGAGGACATATCGCGCAGCTATGCGGCGAAGCTCTGCGAGGAAGGGCTTGTTTTATGCGGCGGAGAACCGATCGACAAAAAATACCGTGTGAAAGAAAACGACATAATAGAAATCGACCTGCCCGAGTCCGAGGAAATGTCCGCCGAGCCGGAGGATATACCGCTCGACGTGGTATATGAGGACGGCGACGTGATCGTCGTAAACAAGCCGCAGGGAATGGTCGTCCATCCGGCTGCGGGCAACACGAGCGGCACGCTCGTAAACGCGCTCATGTATCACTGCGGCGGAGAATTATCGGCGATAAACGGCGTAATACGCCCGGGAATAGTGCATAGGATAGATAAGGATACATCAGGCTTGCTCGTCGCGGCGAAGAATAACGAGGCGCATCTCGCGCTGTCGGCGCAGCTTAAGGAGCGTAAGGCGTTAAGAAAGTATATTGCGCTCGTAAACGGCATAATAAAAGAGGATGAGGGCACGGTAAATAAGCCAATAGCGCGATGCCCGGGCGACAGAAAAAAGATGGCTGTTGTAAAGGGCGGACGCGAGGCTGTAACGCATTACCGCGTTTTGGAGCGCTTTCCGAACAGAAACGGCGCGTCGTATACGCTTGTCGAGTGTGTGCTCGAAACGGGCAGAACACATCAGATACGAGTGCATATGGCGTCGATCGGACACAGTATCGTGGGGGATAAGACATACGGCATAAAAAAGGAGAAATTTAATCTGAACGGACAGCTCCTTCACGCGCAGACCATAGGTTTTACCCATCCGTGCACAGGGAAATTATGCGAATTTTCCACGGAGCTTCCAGGTTATTTTTCCGATATTCTTGACAAATTACGCAAATAAAAAACTCGCGGACTTTTCAAACCCGCGAGTTTTTTGCGTTAAATTATAATCATACCGATTAATCTCACAATAAACGCGCATACCCACGCTATCGCGCACTGCATTACGACAATCCAAAACGCCCATTTGCCGCCGAGCTCGCGTTTTATAGACGACACCGCCGCGACGCACGGCGTATATAACAGGCAGAATACAAGAAGCGACATTGCCGCGAGCGGCGTTATTGTTTCTATCATCGCGCTTGTGCTTCCGAAAAGCACCGATATGGTGGAAACAACGCTTTCCTTCGCCATAAATCCCGCGATAAGCGACGTGGAAACGCGCCAGTCGCCGAAGCCCAAGGGCTTGAAAATCGGCGCGATCACTCCCGCGATAGCGGCAAGTATGCTCTCGCTCGAATTATCCACGAGATTTAAACGCATATCGAACGTCTGTAAGAACCATATGATAATCGTCGCGACGAATATTACCGTGAACGCGCGCTGTAAAAAGTCCTTTGCTTTGTCCCATAAAAGTCTCGTAACGTTTTTCGCGCCCGGCATACGGTAATTCGGAAGCTCCATTACGAACGGCACCGCTTCGCCTTTAAACAGGATCTTACGCGATATAAGCGCGAAAAGTATTCCGACGAGTATTCCGATAATATACAGGCTTATCATAACCAGACCGCCGTATTTCGGAAAAAACGCGGCTGTCAAAAACGCGTAGATAGGCAGCTTTGCGGTGCAGCTCATAAACGGCGTCATCATGATCGTCATTTTTCTGTCCCTCGCCGACGGCAGCGTGCGGCTTGCCATAACTCCCGGAACTGTGCAGCCGAATCCTATAAGCATAGGAACTATGCTTCGTCCCGACAAGCCTATGCGCCTGAGCAGTTTATCCATCACGAACGCCACTCTCGCCATATAGCCGCTGTCCTCAAGCAGCGACAGGAAGAAAAACAGCGTTACGATGATCGGCAGAAAGCTCAGAACGCTTCCCACGCCGTTGAAAATGCCGTCCACTATAAGCGAGCGCAGCACCGCGTTTACATGCCACGCCCCGAGCGCCCTGTCGGCAAGATCTGTAAGCAGGTCTATCCCGCTTTCGAGCGCGCTCTGCATCCACGCGCCTATCACGTTGAACGTAAGCCAAAATATCAATGCCATAATTCCGATAAACGCGGGCAGAGCGGTGTATTTGCCCGTAAGAACAGCGTCGATTTTGCGGCTCCGCTCGTGTTCCTTGCTCTCGCGCGGACGGACTACGCATTTTTCGCATATGCTCTTGATAAACGTGAAACGCATATCGGCAATCGCTGCCGCTCTGTCGAGCCCGCGCTCCGTTTCCATTTGGCATATTATTTCCTCTACGATTTCCTTTTCCCTGTCCGAAAGCTTCAGCGCCTCCGTAACTATTTCGTCGCCCTCTACAAGCTTGCTCGCGGCGAAGCGCGGCGGTATTCCCGCGTTTTCCGCGTGATCTTCGATAAGGCTCATAATCGCGTGCAGACAGCGATGAACTGCCGCGGTGTTATTTTCCGGTCCGCAGAAGTCTATGGGACGCGGCTTTTCCTGATACTGCGCAACGTGCATGGCGTGGCTTATCAGCTCGCCGATACCCTCGTTTTTCGCCGCCGATATCGGGATAACGGGAATGCCGAGCATTTCCTCCATCTCATTTATGTAAACCGCGCCGCCGTTCGAGCGTACCTCGTCCATCATGTTGAGCGCGAGAACCATAGGTATGTCAAGCTCCATCAGCTGCATTGTGAGGTATAAATTGCGCTCGATGTTAGTCGCGTCGGCGATATTTATAATGCCGTAGGGCTTTTCGTCGAGAATGAATTGACGCGTCACGATTTCCTCGCTGCTGTAGGGTGAAAGCGAGTAAATACCCGGCAGATCCGTCACGAGCGTATGCGCGTCGCCGCGTATGGGACCGCTCTTTTTATCTACCGTCACTCCCGGGAAATTGCCGACGTGCTGATTCGCTCCGGTGAGCTGGTTAAAAAGCGTCGTTTTGCCGCAGTTCTGATTGCCCGCGAGCGCGAATGTAAGCACCGTTCCCTTGGGAAGCGGATTTTCGCTTTTCTTTTCATGAAAGCGTCCGCCCTCTCCAAGTCCGGGATGCTCGCGCCTGCGTCTGTCTCTGCCCGACGTACGGCTCGATTTCGCGGCAGTTTCCGACGGCTCTATCTCTATCTGCTTCGCATCATCGAGGCGCAGAGTAAGCTCGTAGCCGTGGATCAAAAGCTCCATCGGGTCGCCCATCGGCGCGTATTTTACGAGCGTAACCTCCGCGCCGGGAATTACGCCCATGTCAAGAAAGTGCTGCCTGAGCGCCCCTTCGCCCCCGACAGCCGTTATAACGGCGGATTTGCCTATTTCAAGTTCCTTCAGTGTCATTTTTTTGCCCCCAATAACAATTTATCCGATACGCGCGATATAGTCTTTTACGTCCGCGCATGTCATAAGTCCCGACATAAAGCACACTCCCGCGGCTCCCGCATCAATCGCGGATTTCGCGTTTTCGGTATCGATCCCGCCTATCGCGTAAACAGGAATTTTGACCCGTCCGCATAATTTAGCGAGAAACTCAAGTCCGCGCGGCGGCACGCCTTTTTTGCAGTCGGTCGCGAAAATGTGTCCCGCCGTTACATATGATGCGCCCAAGCTCTGCGCTTCTTCCGCTTCGTCAGCCGAGTGAACGGACGCGCCTATTATTTTAAAATTTGTAAGCTCCGCGTATTTCTCACGAAAAATCGGCATGGGCAGATGGATTTTTTTACAGCCCAGCCGCCTCGCCGCATTTACATAAGTGTGAAACGTTATTTCGGGCGTGATTTTCATAATCTCCGCCGCCAGCTTTTCGTATTCCGTTTCGGATAGATCCTTTTCGCGGAGTATTATCTCAACTCCGCTTTCCGACATTTCCCTTACGCGATCCAAAAAATCGGGGCACATTTTTCTGTTTGTCACCGATATTATTTTATACATAGATATAATCGCTCATGACGGGCTGCATACCCTGTCTTTCGATCGCGCCGAAAACCTCGTCAACGCTGCGTCCATCCGAGATTTCAAACTGCGCGTCGCCCTTTTCCTCGCCGTCGCGTCCGCCTATTCCCGTAGAAACGCCCGCGCTTATTTTCGTCGCCGCGATTTTTATGATATTATCGCGGAAACGCTCGCCCTCGCGTGTGGAAATCGTGATGCTCGCGTACGGCAGAAGCAGCCTGTAGGCGCAGATTATCTGTAAAAGCTGCGGCTCGTGTACGTCGCGCGGATTGATTTTGTCGTTGTTTATGATTGGTCTTAGTCTCGGACACGAGACAGCGATTTCCGCGTGAGGGTATTTGCGCTGGATCAAGTGCGCGTGATAGCCTGTAGCGAACGCGTCCTTTCTGAAATCGTCAAGCCCCAACAGAGCGCCGAAGCCTACTCCGCGCATACCGCCCATAACGGCGCGCTCCTGCGCGTTGAAGCGGTACGGGAACACGCGCTTGTGTCCCGCCAAATGGAGCGTTTCGTACTTGTCGCTGTTGTACGTTTCCTGGAAAACGGTCACAAAATCCGCGCCGCATTCGTGCAGATACGCGTATTCGTCCGAGTTCATGGGATACACCTCTATACCGACCAGCTTAAAATATTTTCGCGCGATTTTGCACGCCTCGCCGATATATTTCACGTCCGACATTTTACGGCTCTCGCCAGTGAGAATTAAAATTTCCTGCAAGCCCGTGTCGGAGATCGCCTTCATTTCCTTTTCAATCTCCTCCGCATTGAGCTTCGCGCGGTGGATTTTGTTATGGCAGTTGAAGCCGCAGTAGATACAGTAATTTTCGCAGTAATTCGCGATATAGAGCGGCGTGAACATATATATCGAGTTCCCGAAATGCTTGCGCGTTTCCGCCTGCGCCTTCTGCGCTATCTCCTCTAAAAACGGCAGGGCGGCGGGGGAGAGAACGGCTTTAAAATCCTCGACGGTAAACGTATCATGCGAAAGCGCGCGCCGCACGTCGGAGACGTCGTACGCGTCATAATCGTACGCGTTCATAGCCGAGATCACCTCGTCCATAACGGTCGAGTCGATCCGCTCCATACCCTCCATATATTCCATGTGATTTGTTTTTTCAGTCATTATTATCCTTCTTTATTTTAAAATTTCGTCAATTGTGTTCAGCTCTTCTTCGCTGAAATCGAGGTTGTCGAGAGCCGCGACGTTTTCCGTGATCTGAGCCGGTCTTGACGCGCCGATAAGCACGCTCGTGAGTTTGCCTCCTCGCAGGTTCCAAGCGACAGCCATCTGCGCGAGCGACTGTCCGCGCTTTTCTGCCAATTCGTTCAGCTTTACTATTTTCGAAATCTTATCCTCGGTAATTCTGTCGGGGGTAAGGAAGTGAGATTTTGTTGCGCGCGAGCCCTCGGGGATACCGTGTATGTACTTATTCGTAAGCAGTCCCTGAGCGAGCGGGCAGAACGAGATAGAGCCTACGCCCTCGTGCTCCAAAACAGTCTGCAAGCCGTCCTCTATCCAGCGCTCGAACATATTGTATCGCGGCTGATGGATAAGAAGCGGAGTGCCGAGCTTTCTTAAAATTTCCGATATTTTTTGCGTCTGCTCCGGATTGTAATTCGAAACGCCGACATAAAGCGCCTTTCCGCTGCGGACGATATGGTCGAGAGCCGCGGCGGTTTCCTCAAGAGGCGTGTCGGGATCGGGGCGGTGATGATAGAAAATATCCACATAGTCGAGCCCCATGCGCTTTAAGCTCTGGTCAAGGCTTGCGATCAAATACTTGCGCGAGCCGTGGTCGCCGTAAGGTCCCGCCCACATACCGTATCCGGCTTTTGTGGAAACAATAATTTCGTCGCGGTACGGCTTTAACTCATTCGCGAGAATTTTACCGAAATTTTCCTCCGCGCTTCCCGCGTAAGGACCGTAGTTATTCGCGAGGTCGAAGTGAGTGATGCCGCAGTCGAACGCGGTCGTCACCATATCGACCATATTGTCGTAATTATCGCCGCTTCCGAAGTTGTGCCACATTCCGAGCGACAAAGCGGAAAGCATAAGTCCGCTCCTGCCGCAGCGGTTATACTTCATTTTATCGTATCTTGACGGGTTTGCTGTATACATTTTGTATTCCTCCTTAATCTTTTGATGTTAAAATTATAACATTTTTACATGGATTTGTAAATATGCAAATGGAGATTTGCACGGATAAATTTCCTGTAACAAAAACAAAACGCGCCGTTTTCGACGCGTTTTATTTATATAATTATCAATCCAATCCGTTCTTTTTCTTCATCATAGCGCGAACCTTGAGCGGCAAGCCGAACAGGTTTATAAATCCCGCGCTGTCCTTGTGGCTGTACAGCTCGTGGCTGTCGCCGAAGGACGCGATATCCTCGTTGTAGAGCGAGTACGGCGACTTTGCTCCGGCGGGCGTTACGCTGCCCTTGTAGAGCTTTACGCGAACCTCGCCGGTAACGGTTTCCTCCATCGAGTCAACCATAGCCGAAAGAGCCTCGCGAAGCGGCGTGAACCACTTTCCGTCATATACGAGCTCCGCGAATTTTATCGCCGACTGACGCTTGAACGCCTGGGTGTCGCGGTCAAGGCAGAGATATTCAAGCTCCTGCAAAGCGGTGTAGAGAATAGTTCCGCCGGGAGTTTCGTAAACGCCTCTCGACTTCATGCCGACAAGTCTGTCCTCGACGATATCCGCGATGCCTACGCCGTACTGTCCGCCGAGCTTATTTAATTCCTCAACGAGCGGACGCGCAGCCATCTTCTTGCCGTCGAGCGATACGGGAACGCCCTTTTCGAAGCCTATCGTGATGTACTTCGGCTCGTCCGGAGCTTTCTCGGGAGATACGCCGAGCTTCAAAAGACTGTCAAGCTGCGGCTCGTTCGCGGGATCTTCAAGATCCATGCCTTCGTGGCTGATGTGCCAGATGTTGCGGTCGCGCGAATATAAGTCCTTCTTTGTAACGGGTATCTGAATGTTGTGCGCCTCCGCGTAGTCGACCGCGTCCTCGCGTGATTTGATGTCCCATATTCTCCACGGAGCGATAATTTTAAGCGACGGGTCGAGCGCCTTTATTGTGAGCTCGAAACGAACCTGGTCGTTGCCCTTGCCCGTAGCGCCATGGCATATCGCGACAGCGCCTTCCTTGTGCGCAATTTCAACAAGTCTTTTTGCGATGATCGGACGCGCGTGCGACGTGCCGAGCAGGTATTTGCCCTCGTAAACAGCTCCCGCCTTGAGAGTGGGGAAGATATAATTCTCAACATACTCGTCGCGCAGATCCTCGATATAGAGCTTAGACGCGCCCGACTTTTTGGCGCGCTCTTCAAGCCCTTCCGTCTCCTTGCCCTGACCTACGTCGCCGCAGACCGCGATCACGTCATAGTCGTAATTTTCCTTGAGCCACGGAATAATAATCGACGTGTCGAGACCTCCCGAATACGCCAAAACAACCTTTTCCTTTGCCATATTTAAATTCCTCCAATATTGTAAAATTAACGAGTGTTTTCCACTTCACGGGTATTATATACCAAAGCTCGGAATTATTCAAGAGGTTTTTGGTTATCGCGTAAAATTTTCTGCGGAAGATACGTATATTATTGGAAAAGGTTGCATTTTAACGGGATAAGGTGTATAATAAACCTATTCAAATATACGTTTACACCGCGTATAAAATCAAAAGGAGGTACGCGTTATGACTAAGCTGGAACAGCTCACATTTAAAATGGCCGAATATTACACCGCCGACCCCGCGCGCGTGCAGCATTTTATTAAGGTTCACGCGTTTGCACGGCTTATCGGCGTGAGCGAAAGGCTTTCGGAGAATGAGCTTTTTATTCTCGAAACCGCCGCGCTCGTGCATGACATCGGGATAAAGAAAGCCGAGGAGGTATACGGAAGCTCCGCCGGGCACTATCAGGAGGAGATTGGTCCCGCAATCGCTAAGGAGATGCTCGAGGAGCTCGGCTTTGACCATGACGTTATAGCCCGCGTGTGCTGGCTTGTCGCGCATCATCATACATATACAGACATAGACGGCGCGGATTACCGGATACTTGTCGAGGCGGATTTCCTCGTCAATCTGTATGAAAACGGCGAGTCGGTGTTCGCAGTGAAAGCGGCGTATGCGAAAATTTTCAGAACCGAATCGGGAAAGCGGCTATGCCGCGCTATGTTCGGCATAGATTAAGGAGAAACATATGATTATTATAGGAATTGACCCCGGCTACGCTATCGTCGGCGTAGGCGTGATTGAGTATGTCGGAAACAAATTCAGAACGATAGATTACGGCGCGATCACCACTCCCGCCGGAATGCCTACCACGGAACGGCTTAATAAAATTTTCCACGAAACGGCTGCATACATTGAAAGATATAAGCCCGACGCTGTAGCGATTGAGGAGCTGTTCTTTAATTCAAATCAGAAAACGGCAATAACCGTGGCGCAGGCGCGCGGAGCGCTTCTTGTCGCGGCAACGAGCAGCGGCGTGCCCGTTTACGAGTATACTCCGCTTCAGGTAAAGCAGTCGGTCACGGGGTACGGCAGGGCTGATAAAGGTCAAATTCAGCAGATGGTAAAGATGATGCTGGGACTCACTCAAATCCCCAAGCCCGACGACGCGGCTGACGCTCTCGCGATAGCAATATGTCACGCTCATTCGAATAAGATGAATAAAATACTGAAAATAAACAAAACTTAACAACTTCTTAACAATTATGAAATTTTGCTGAAATATAGCAATTTTGGTAAAATATAACACAAAATATGATTTTTTATGCGCATTAATTATGCATTATTACTAAGAAAACAACGCAAATATTAAATTTTATTTAAATATAAATGGTGAATTTAATAATTTCTTAACAAATTAATACTTGACATAGTTGTCATAATATTATATTATATAGTTCAAGTGAGAAAAACAAATTTAAGGCGGAAACCGAAAATGTATTATTATATAAAAGGTAAGCTTGCCCATAAGGACGTTGATTTTATAGTGATAGAAGCGTCCGGCGTGGGATATAAAATAAACACATCACAGACAAGCATACAGCTTTTCGGCGACAGAGGCGCGGATGCGCTTGCGTACACGTATCTCCACGTCCGCGAGGACGTGCAGGATTTATACGGGTTCGCGACCAAGGAAGAGCGGGAGATGTTTTTAAGGCTTATCGCGATTTCCGGCGTCGGACCGAAGGCGGCGCTTGCTATTTTGTCGGTAGCATCTCCATCGAAGCTGGCGGTGGCGGTTCTTACGAACGATGTCAAGATCATAACAAAGGCGGCGGGCGTAGGACCTAAGCTTGCGCAGCGTGTTATACTGGAGCTTAAGGATAAATTGAAGGATGCCGATTTACCGATTGACGCGGAGGACGCGATAGAGGCGGAGTCGGTTCAGTCGGACAGCAAGAGCGACGCGGTAAGCGCGCTCGTAGTGCTCGGCTACAGTGCCAACGAAGCGCGGGATGCTGTAAGAAAAATCGACGGAACGCTCAGTACCGAGGAGATAATCAAAAAAGCGCTTATTAATTTGATGTAATCGTAATTTGGAGGATATATTTTGTTTGACGGGGAAGAAAGAATTGTCACCGGCGACTTTGTTGCGGAGGACGCGGATATAGAAGTGGGACTTCGTCCGCGCAGCTTATCCGAGTATGTCGGGCAGGAAAAAGTAAAAAGCAATCTTGAAATATATATAAAGGCTGCTCTCGAACGGCGAGAGGCTCTTGACCATGTATTGCTCTACGGTCCTCCGGGGCTTGGCAAAACTACGCTCGCGGGGATCATAGCGAACGAGATGGGCGTGAATATCCGCATAACGTCGGGACCCGCGATTGAAAAAGCCGGAGATTTGGCAGCTATCGTCACCAATCTTTCGGAAAATGATATACTGTTTATTGACGAGATACACAGAATGTCGAAGACCGTTGAGGAAATTCTGTATCCCGCGATGGAGGATTACGCGCTTGATATTATTATAGGAAAAGGTCCGGCGGCGAAGTCGATACGCATAGAGCTCCCGAAATTCACGCTAATCGGCGCGACTACACGAACGGGGCTTCTGAGCGCTCCGCTCCGCGACAGATTCGGCGTTATAAGCCGCTTGGAACTGTACACTCCCGAGGAGCTTTGCCGCATAGTAAAACGAAGCGCGGGGCTTTTGAGTGTCGCGATTGACGACGAAGGCGCGGCTGAGATAGCGTCACGGTCGAGAGGAACACCGAGAATCGCGAACAGGCTTTTAAAGCGCGTGAGAGACTTCGCGCAGGTAAAGCACAACGGTGCGATAGACTGCGACGTTGCGCGCGAGGCTCTCGGGCGGATGGATATTGACGAGCTTGGTCTTGACGCGATAGACAGCCGCATGATTAAGATAATGATAGAAAGCTTCGGCGGCGGTCCGGTAGGGCTTGACACAATCGCGGCGGCGATAGGAGAGGATCCGAACACGATTGAGGACGTGTATGAGCCGTATTTATTGCAGATAGGCTTTATTTCGAGAACGCCGCGCGGCAGAATAGCGACGAAACCCGCGTACGATCATTTTGAAATTCCGTACGGAAACACTTAATATATAGGGAGGAAAACTGCAAATGAGTAAATTAAAGCTGTCGGTTATTGCGATTTTTATATTTGTTCTTTCTGTTGCGGCATCCGCGTCGGCGGAGCAGATGATGCTCGAATATGACGGAGCGACACATTTTTATGACGGAGCGGTTTACAATCTTGTTGTGAACAGCCATACGGTGGAAACGCCGATGGAACCTATTATATTCAATGACCGCGCGCTTGTCCCCGTACGGGAGATATTCGAAGAGATGGGCGCTCAGGTAAACTATAATCCTTCAAATCAGGAGGTAGAGGTTTTAAGCGACAGCGCGGATATACTGATGACGATAAACGACAATATAGCTTATGTAAACGGTACGAGGACCGCGATTCCGGACGATGTTGTTCCTAAGCTTATCGCAAAGGCGGGAGGTAGCGCGAAGACGATGGTTCCTGTGCGTTTCATAAGCGAAAGCATAGGCATGGACGTTGTTTTTGATGGGGAAATAAACACCATATTTATAAATTCCGATGACTACAACGTAAAAGAACAGACTTCGGCGTTTATAACCGAGGTCACGCCGACCGTAACCGGCGATAACAGTATACGAGTAGACGTAAAGGCTGACGGGGCTATATCGAATTATTCGCCGTTTGTTCTAACAGATCCCGGAAGGCTTGTTGTCGATTTTCCCTCTCTCGGACTTGCGAACATTATAGATAACATAGCCGTTAACAAAGCGGGTGTAACGACAGTGCGCCTCGGTGTGAACCCGGAAAGAGCGCGCGTTGTGGTAGATGCCGAGGTTGAATCGTATACAATAAATCCCGTTTCGGAAAGCGAGCTGGTTATTGACGTGGTTACAAAGGTAAATCCAGTTGTGAGTATGGATACTCAGGTGGCGGCAGCCGTTGTAAATCCGCAGGCTCCCTCCGGAACTAAGCTGGTTGTTCTCGACGCTGGACACGGTCAGCAGGACAGCGGAGCTATCGGAACGCTCGACGGTCAGACAATTCTCGAAAAGGATATTGCGCTTGCCATAACGTATAAAACAAAGGAAATTCTTGAAAATAACGGAATATCCGTAATTCTTACAAGAAGCGACGATACGTTTAAAACGCTCCAGGAACGACCGGAGATCGCGAATAACGCGAATGCCGCGATATTTGTAAGCATACATATAAATTCCGTCGAAGGGATCCTGACCGCCAACGGAACGGAAGTATATTACGCGGAATCGAACAACGGAAACACATACGGAACAACAAGCGCAAATCTCGCACAGAATATATTGTCACGCATGATTGCGAACATGAACTCGACAAACAGAGGCGTTAAAACAGCCGAGCATGCGGTTACAAAGCGCTGTCTGATGCCTGCGGCTCTCGCCGAGGTTGGCTTTATCACAAATGAAACCGAGCTTCGCAATATGCTTTCAAACGATTATCAATATAAAACCGCGCAAGGTATTGCGGAAGGAATAATGATGACTCTCGAAAACATTACGATGCCGCGGTGATAAATTGAATAAAAGTCTAATAATTAATAGGGCAGAGGACGATAAAATCCTCTGTCCTATTAATTATACTTCCGTTACGGAAAGATTTGTATAATTAGCTATAAATATTTGACAGAAAGTCCGTCGGGTGATATAATAATATATAAATAGTTTTTATATTTTTTTATTGAAAAGTATGACGAAATCATGTATAATAAAAATGGATTAATATGTAAAAATCAGAAAGGACAGGAAGCAGATATGGTAGAGACCGGATTTACTATTCCACTGACTAAAATTATAGAGGAGTTTGAGCTTGAAAAAATCTATGAGACAAAGGATATAGACGAGATACTTATAGGCACGGCGGACATAAACCGTCCGGGGCTTCAGATGATCGGCTTTTTCAACTATTTCGACCATAACCGTATCCAAATTATGGGCAGAGTAGAATTCAATTATCTCGAACAGCTTACGACGGACGAGCGAAAAAAGCGAATGGAGGACTTTTTCGCGCAGGGTTTCCCCGCACTCGTGATAACGCGCGGTCAGCAGGTATTTCCCGAAATGCCGGAGCTTGCAGAGAAGTACAATATAGTGCTTTTGAGAACAGAGCAGGCCACATCGGCGTTTATGAGCGCGATTATTTCCTATCTGAACGTAAAGGTAGCTCCGAGGCGCACGCGCCACGGCGTTCTTGTCGAGGTTTACGGCGAGGGTATACTGATTCTCGGCGAGAGCGGAGTCGGCAAGAGCGAAACGGCTATCGAGCTTTTGAAGCGCGGTCACAGGCTTGTCGCGGACGATGCGGTGGAGATAAAGCGCGTTTCGGATAAAACTCTCGTGGGCGAGTCCCCGGAGATTATCCGCCACTTTATCGAGCTTCGCGGTATCGGCATAATCGACGTAAAGGAAATCTTCGGCATAGGCGCGGTAAAGGACAGCGAGAGCATTGATATGATCATCCACCTGGAGCCGTGGGAGGACGGAAAGCAGTATGACCGCCTCGGTATGGTTGACGAGTACACGAATATTATGGGAATAAATATCCCGTCGCTGACCGTTCCGGTAAAGCTCGGACGAAACTTAGCCGTTATTATCGAGGTCGCGGCGATGAATAACAGGCAGAAGCGCATGGGCTACAATGCGGCTGTCGAGCTTAACAACCGCCTGATGAACCAAATGGAGGCGCAGCTGAATCTATGATAAATAGGGAAGAACTGCTGAAAATTGCGCCGGACGCTCTTTTTGACGAGCCTATGAAAAATCACACCACATTCCGCATAGGCGGTTCCGCCGACGCGCTTGTGAGCGTAAAGAACGCGGAGGAGATCGGTGAGATTATTTCGTATTGCCGCGAAAAGGATATTCCGTATATGATTATGGGCAACGGCTCGAATATGCTTGTGAGTGACAAGGGAATACGCGGCGTCGTTATTCAAATCGCGTCCGGTATGAACGAGTGTAAAATAGAGGGAGAAAACGTATACGCGCAAGCCGGCATACTTATGACCGCTCTCGCTAACAGAATCTTGGAGGCGGAGCTTGCCGGATTTGAGTTCGCGTCGGGAATCCCCGGAACGCTCGGCGGCGGTATTTATATGAACGCCGGAGCGTACGGCGGAGAGCTGAAGGATATAATTACTGACGTCACTTATATTGATAAAAACGGCAAAATTAAGACTTCGCCGAATTCGGAGCTTGATTTCGGCTATCGTCACAGTATATTTGAAAGCGGCGAATATGTAATCCTTTCATGCAATATGAAGCTGAAAAAGGGGAATACTGACGATATAAAGGCGCAGATGCGCGATTATTCGAACCGCCGCGCGGAAAAACAGCCGCTTTCGATGCCGTCGGCGGGCAGCACGTTCAAGCGCCCGCAGGGCTATTTCGCAGGAAAGCTGATACAGGATTCCGGTCTTATGGGCTATAGTATAGGCGGCGCGCAGGTGAGCGAAAAGCACGCCGGGTTTGTCGTAAACAAAGGCGGCGCGGCGGCGGCTGACGTGCTCGCGTTGATTGAATATGTACAAAAGACGGTTAAGGAAAAATTCGGAGTAGATTTAGAGCCGGAGGTACGGCTTATAGGAGAAAAGTAGGGATAAAAATGCAATACACAATAGTAACCGGTATGTCCGGATCGGGCAAAACGCGGGTTATCCGGTATCTTGAAGATATGGGATATTTCTGCATCGACAATATGCCGCCGATGCTGATTCCGAAATTCGCGGAAATGCTGACGGCAGCTAACGGAAAATTCAATAATATCGCTCTCGTTGTGGATATACGTGTGGGCGAGATGATAAACGAGCTGGTCGAGCAGGTGCATGAGCTTAAGGAGCGCGGCTTTGACTGCGTTTTGCTGTATCTTAACGCCGACGACGAAACGCTTGTAAAGCGCTACAAGGAAACGCGCCGCGCGCATCCGGTCGATAATCCGAACGGGCTTCTCGCCTCTATTCAGGAGGAGCGCAAAATGCTCGAAAAGCTCTACGGCGCGGCGGATTACGTGATAGACACGTCAAATCTTACCATTCAGGAGCTTATCCAGGAGCTTAAAAAAATATATTCGTCAGATGATCCGGCTCACGCAATCGAGATAAACGTAATGGCTTTCGGGTTCAAGTACGGCGTGCCCGTCGACGCGGATTTGATGTTCGACGTGCGCTGCTTCCCCAACCCGTTCTACGTTGACGCGCTTAAGAAAAAGACGGGCAACGACAAGGATGTGCAGGATTATGTGCTGTCCTCGTCCTCGGCTGTGACGTTTCTTGAAAAGCTGGAGGATTTGATGAAGTTTATGATACCGCTCTATATCGAGGAGGGAAAGGTGTCGCTGACGGTCGCGATAGGCTGCACGGGCGGCAAGCACAGAAGTATAACTATGGCGAACAAGCTGGCGGAATATTTGCAAAGCATAGGCTATAAGACGAACGTGGTAAACCGCGATATAGGCAGGGAGTGATGTTATGCTTTCCGATAAAAAAATTGTTGTAATCGGCGGCGGAACGGGACTTTCCACTATATTAAAGGGCTTGAAGCTGCATACGCACCACATAACAGCCGTAGTGACCGTAGCCGACGACGGCGGCTCGTCGGGGGCGCTTCGCGACGAGCTTGGTATGCTGCCGCCGGGAGATGTGCGAAACTGTATAAGCGCGCTTGCCGAGGTGGACGAGGACGCGGCGGCGCTTCTTAATTTCAGGTTTAAAGATGGCAGCCTTAAAGGACACACGCTCGGGAATATCATACTTGCCGCGTTTAACGAGATGTCGCAAAGCTTTGACGAAGCGGTGCGAAGATTCAGCGCCGTCGCGGGAGTTGTGGGAGCGGTTTATCCCGTGACTAACGAAAGCGTAAAGCTCAGCGCGAGGCTTAAAAACGGCGGCGTGATCGAAGGTGAATCGCATATAGGAATACACCGCGAGGACGCGGAGAGCGGCATAGACCGCGTATTTCTCACTCCCGAAAAGCCGAAAGCGGTAAAGGGAGTTATAAAGGCGATAAAGGAGGCTGACGCGATCGTTCTCGGACCGGGCAGCCTTTACACGAGCATAATACCGAATTTGCTTGTTGACGGCGTTGTTGACGCTGTTCGGGAAAGCAAAGCGGTTAAGATTTACGTCTGCAATATAATGAGCCAGGCGGGCGAGACGGAAGGGTATACGGTGAGCGACCATTTGGAGGCTGTCGAAAAGCACTCGTACAGGGGTATAGCCGATATAGTTGTGATAAACGGCGCGCCCGTTCCCGAGGGAATAAGGGAGCGCTACGCGGCTGAAAACGCGTATGTGGTAGAACCGGATATTGAAAGAATTGCGGACAGATGCGCGGTTGTAAAGGGTAATCTGCTGCTTGTGCGGAACGAAAAAATACGCCATAATTTCAGCCGTCTCGCGAGGACAATAATGAAACTTACCGAAAGATAGGGGAGAATACATAATGTCTTTCTCATCGGATATAAAGGAAAGACTTTGCCGCGCCGAGAGGGAATGCCCGAGCTGCGCTGCGGCGGAGCTTGCGGGAATGCTCAGGTTTGCCGGGATAGTCGCGGAAGATAAAATAAAATTCACGACGGAAAACGAATCGGTTTTCGGAAGGCTCGGTGAAAATCTGAAGGAGAGCTTCGGCATTGAAATAGGCTGTGAAAAGAGCGCAAAATACCGTTTTATGACCGAAAATACTGATGAAATCGAAAATATAACGGAAGGTTTGGCAGGCAGCGTAAGGCTCTCGTGCTGCCGCGCCGCATATGTGCGCGGAGCGTTTTTGGGCGCGGGCTCGGTGTCAAATCCCGAAAAAAGCTATCATCTTGAGTTTGACACGAAAAATAAAAAGGAAGCCGAATTCCTGCGCGCCGTACTTGAGAAGGAGGGCTTCTCATCGAAGCTTACCTACCGCAAGGGCTACGATGTTGTATACGTAAAGGAATGCGACACGATAGCCGGAATACTCGGTTTCATGGGCGCGGGAAAAGGCGCGCTTGAGCTGTTCACGATACAGATCGAAAAGGAAGTCAGAAACAGCATAAACAGGCGCGTAAACTGTGATACCGCAAACGCGGACAAGTCCGCGAGAGCGTCGTCGAAGCATATTTACGCGATAAAGAAGCTTAAAAACAGCGGACAATGGGTAAAACTGCCGGAGGTTTTAAGGGAAATCGCCGAGCTGCGATTGGAATACCCGGAGGACAGCTTGAAGGAATTGGGAGAGAAAACAAACCCGCCGATAGGCAAATCGGGGGTAAATCATAGATTAAACAGAATTTTAACAATAGCCGAAACCCTGTAGGGAAGGACATCATCCGCCCGGGTTGCTTGGACGACCGGCCCGCATCTGCAGTGTATAAACATATTAGCAAAAGGAGGAACCCAACATGCAATTCTGCCATCTGCACACGCATACGGAATACAGCCTGCTTGACGGAGCGGCGAGTATAAAAAAGCTCGTTTCGCGCGTCAAGGAGCTTGGTATGTCCTCCTGCGCTATTACCGACCACGGCTCGATGTACGGCGTGGTCGACTTTTACCGTGAAGCAAAGGCGCAGGGGATCCATCCCGTGATAGGCTGCGAGGTGTACGTCGCGCCGAGAACGCGGTTTGACAAGGTTCACGGCGTGGATAATAAAATGAGCCATCTTATACTCCTCGCCGAAAATCAAACAGGCTATCATAACCTGATAAAGCTCGTAAGCGCCGGTTATATCGACGGATTTTATTATAAGCCGAGAATAGACAAGGAGATACTGCGCGAGCACAGCGAGGGGATTATAGCCCTTTCGGCGTGTCTCGCCGGAGAGATACCGCGCGCTCTCGTTTCGGGCGACTATGAGGGCGCGAAAAGGATCGCTTCGGAATACATTGATATTTTGGGAAAGGACAATTATTTTATAGAAATACAGGATCACGGCTTAGCCGAGCAAAAGCGGATTATTCCGGAGCTTATAAGGCTCGCGAACGAGCTCGGTCTTGGTCTTGTTGCCACAAACGATATACACTATCTCAAAAAAGAGGACGCGAAATATCAGGACGTTCTTATGTGTATTCAGATGGAAAAGAAAGTCAACGATCCCGACAGAATGAAATTTGAAACCGAGGAATTCTATCTGAAATCGCCCGAGGAAATGGAAAAGCTTTTCGATTATGTTCCCGAAGCGATAGAGAACACACAGAAAATCGCGGACAGATGCAATGTTGAATTTGATTTTAACACGCGTCATCTTCCGGCATACGATGTGCCTGACGGAAAAACGGCTTCGGAGTATCTCAGAGAGCTGTGCGAGGCGGGCTTAAAGCGCCGCTATCCCGACGAGCCGGAGGAATTAAAGAAGCGGCTCGATTATGAACTCGGCACGATAGAACGTATGGGCTTTGTCGATTACTTTCTTATCGTGTGGGATTTTATAAATTTCGCGAAAAACAACGGCGTCGCTGTAGGACCCGGGCGAGGCAGCGCGGCGGGCAGTATTGTGTCGTACTGCCTTGAAATTACAAATGTCGACCCGATAAAGAATTCGCTTATTTTCGAGCGTTTCTTAAATCCGGAGCGCGTCAGTATGCCGGATATCGATATTGATTTCGCGCCCGATAAAAGACAGAGGGTAATTGATTACGTCGTACAAAAATACGGCGAAGGACAGGTAGCGCAGATAATCACGTTCGGCACGATGAAGGCGAAGCTCGCCGTCCGCGACGTGGGACGCGCGCTCGATATGCCGTATTCCGAGGTTGACAGGATCGCGAAGCTGATACCGTTTGACTTGAAAATGACGATCGATAAGGCACTTGATATAAGCTCGGAATTAAAGGCGCTCTATGACAGCGACGCGAGAGTAAAGGAGCTTATCGACGTGTCGCGCGCGCTCGAGGGACTGCCGCGCCACGCGTCAACTCACGCGGCGGGAGTTGTTATCACGAGCGAGCCGATGGTAAATTACGTGCCGCTCCAGCTTAATACGGAAAATTTCATAACCACGCAGTTTACGAAGGACACCGTTGAAAATCTCGGGCTTCTAAAAATGGACTTTTTGGGGCTTCGAAATCTCACGGTAATCGAGAACGCGGTAAATATTATAGAGAAAAACAGGGGTATTAAAATAGACGTAGACCATCTCGATTTTGACCGCAAGGAGGTTTACGACTTGATCGCGTCGGGCAACACCGACGGGGTGTTCCAAATGGAAAGCGCGGGAATGCAGTCGATGATGCAGGAAATGCGCCCGACGTGCTTTGAGGACATAACTGCGGGTATCTCGCTTTACCGCCCGGGACCGATGGAGCAGATACCGCGCTATATGCACAACAGAGCGCATCCGGAAAAAATCACGTACAAGCATCCGCTGCTCGAGGGAATTTTAAAAAACACCTACGGCTGTATGCTCTATCAGGAGCAGGTGCTCGAAATCGTGCGGACTCTCGCGGGCTATTCGCACGGCAGGGCGGATATAATGCGGCGCACTATAAGCAAGAAAAAAGAGGATCAGATGAAGATAGAGCGCAAAAACTTCATCTACGGCAGTGACGACGGCGAAATTCCGGGCTGCATCAAAAACGGTATCGACGAGGCGACGGCTACCGCGATATTTGACGAGATAAGCGATTTCGCGAATTACGGCTTCAACAAGTCCCACGCCGCGGCGTACGCGGTCGTCGCGTATCAGACGGCGTATCTAAAGACGTTTTATCCGGTCGAGTTTATGGCAGCGCTCATATCGAGCATTGACGACCAGGACAAGATAAACCACTACATTGAGAATTGCCGCGAAATGGGCATTGACCGTCTGCCGCCTGACGTTAATAAGAGCGACGACACGTTTACCGTCGAGGGAAACGGAATTCGTTTCGGTCTGTCTGCTGTGAAAAACGTCGGACGCGGACTTATGATAAAACTTGTAAAGGAGCGCGAGCGGAACGGAAGGTTCAAAAGCTTTTCAGATTTCATCGACCGCACCGCCGGAGGAGATATGAACAAGCGCGCTCTCGAAGGGCTTATCTCATGCGGCGCGTTTGACTCGATGGGACTGAAGCGCTCGCAGCTTATGGCTGTTTACGAGCGCGCTCTCGAAGGCTCGGCAAGAGCCGCGAGAGATAATATTGCCGGTCAGATCTCGCTGTTTGATTCGGGCGACGATACAGTTCATGAAATGGATATGCCCGATATTCCCGAATACGACAAGCGCACGCTTCTCAGAATGGAGAAGGACTCGATAGGAATGTATTTTTCCGGTCATCCGATGGAGGAATATACAAATAAAATCAAAAGTATAACGAAATACACTATCCGCGATATAAACGAAAGCGTCCGCCGCGATGAGGACGGAGCGTATCACGAGGGCGGAAACGGTCTGCATGACGGCGACCCGATGGTAATATGCGCGGTCGTAGCGTCGAGGAAAAACAAAACGA
Source organism: uncultured Clostridia bacterium (assembly GCA_947627795.1). Taxonomy (GTDB): domain Bacteria; phylum Bacillota; class Clostridia; order UBA1381; family UBA1381; genus CANQXJ01. The sequence continues at coordinate 103,769 of CANQXJ010000001.1, read as the reverse complement.
CGCGCGCCAACGCTCAGATGGCGTTTTTAACGCTCGAGGACGCGTCAGGAAGCACGGAGTGCATAGTGTTCCCGAAGGTGCTCGCCGACTTTTCGTCAAGGCTTGCGGAGGGCGGCATTGTGGCAATAAAGGGAAGGCTCTCGATAAGAGAGGATGAGGAGCCGAAGCTTGTCGCGGAAACGGTCGAGGAGCTGTCGGACGCGCTTGAAAGGAACGCGCAGCCGAAGCAGAAGCAGCTTTTCATAAAGCTCTCGGCTCAGAACAACGAAAATCTTGAAAAGGTGCGTGAAAACCTCGCTCCGTATCAGGGAGATATGCCGGTTTGCCTGTTCTTTGCCGACACGCGCAAGGCGGTAAAGGCGCCGAGGAGGATGTGGTTTAACGGAACGGCTTCGGCTGTCGCGGATCTAAAGGAAATTTTCGGCGAGGAAAACGTTAAAATAAAGTAAAAAAAACGCCTTAAAGGCGCGAATGGTAAAAATATACAAATCAAAAATATGTAATATATGTATTTTTCACGTAATTGCTCTTGCTTTTTTCGGTAAAATAGGATATATTATATAATAGCGAAGGAAGGGATTAATTTATGGAAAATTCAATAGGAAACGAGTACATCGCTATAAAGGCTTTGGAGAACGGAGTAAACATAATCGGTCTTACAAGGGGACGGGACACAAAGTTCCATCACACCGAAAAGCTGGACGAGGGCGAGGTATATATCGCTCAGTTTACGGAGAATACGTCGGCTGTTAAAATTAAGGGCAAGGCTGAAATATACACAAAGCTCGGCATGATTTTATCCGAAGCAAACAGGAGTAAATGATATGTGGATGGTTGTTTATGTGTCACACACGGCGGAAACGGTCGGCAGACTTGTTGACGCGCTGCGCGGTAACGGCATAATTTCGAGAGTGCGTCATGTAAAGAATGAGGAAGGCGGGTGCCTTGAGGTGCTTGTGCCTCAGACCGAGCTTGACCAGGCGCAGGATTTGATTTTCGAAAACGAATTATTCTGATTATAAATTGAGTGGGAGGACAAAACAGAAATGGAAAACAGAAACATAAGGACAATAGGAGTTTTGACGAGCGGAGGCGACGCGCCCGGCATGAACGCCGCTATTCGCGCGGTTGTCAGAGTGGGCAATTATTACAGACTGAAGGTAATGGGTATCCGCAGAGGATATAACGGTCTTATAAACGGCGAGATGAGCGAAATGGGTCCGCGTTCCGTTTCGGAAACTCTTCAGAAGGGCGGAACAATTCTTCAGACGGCGCGCTGTCTTGAGTTCAAAACCGAGGAAGGCGTTAAGAAGGCGATAGAAATATCGAGAGTTTTCGGTTTGGACGGACTTGTTGTGATTGGCGGCGACGGCTCTTTCAAGGGCGCGCGCGATTTGTGCCGCCACGGGCTTCCCACGATCGCGTTACCAGGCACGATAGACAACGACATCGGCTGCAGCGAGTACACCGTAGGCTACGACACATGCCTTAACACGGTTAAGGACGCTGTCGACAAAATAAGAGACACGGCGCAGAGCCACGAGCGCTGCTCTATAATAGAGGTTATGGGCAGAGCCGCGGGCTACATCGCGATCCAGGCGGCTATAGCGTGCGGCGCGGAGGTTGTTCTCGTGCCCGAGCACAAGTGGAGCTTTGACGAGGACGTGCTCCGTCCTATCCTCGAAAGCAAGGCGAGGGGAAAGAAGCATTCGATTGTAATCGTCGCGGAGGGTATCGGCGGCGTAATTGAGATGGCGAAGGAAATAGAGGAAAAAACGGGTATTGAATCGAGAGCGACGATACTCGGTCACGTTCAGCGCGGCGGAAGCCCGACAGTGCGCGACAGAGTTATAGCGAGCGAAATGGGCGGCAGAGCCGTTGAACTGCTTTTGGAAGGCAAGCAGAACAGAATCGTATGTATGCGCGACCATATTATCACCGATGTTGACATAGAGGAAGGTCTTGCAATGACAAAGACGCTCCCGCAGGCGTTGGTGGATTTGGCGAAGAAATTATCAATTTAAGGGATACTAATTATGATATACCGCAATATAAAGGAACAAAACCATGCAGACAAAACCACCTAATCAATACGGCGCATTACCGCTCGCGTATATCGGCGACGCGGTTTACGAGGTATATGTCCGTACTCGCGTTATCGCGGAGCATCCTGATATGGCGGCGCATAAGCTGCATGTGCATACGATAAAATACGTAAAGGCGCACGCGCAGTCAAACAGTATCCACGCTATGCTGGATATACTTACGGAGGATGAAACAGCCGTGTACAAGCGCGGACGTAACGCAAAATCGCCTACCGTGCCAAAAAACGCGGATCTTACGGATTATCGTCACGCTACGGGACTTGAAGCTCTTTTAGGCTTCCTGCACCTCGCAGGCGAAAAAGAAAGACTTAATGAGCTCATGGCATTTGCGTACGAGCACGCGGCGGACGAGAGGGACAAGCAGTAAAAAACGGTAAAAAAACCGATTTAATAATAAAAATCACAGGAGGAAAAGATATAATGGATGCAAAAAGAGTAACAGAGCTGTCCATAATCGCCAATAAGGTGCGCAAGCACGCGTTAACCGGCGTGTACAACGCGGCTTCGGGACATCCGGGCGGCTCGCTTTCAATAGCGGATGTGCTTACATACCTCTATTTCGAGGTTATGAACATCGATCCCAAAAATCCGAAAATGGAGGGGCGCGACAGATTTGTGCTGTCAAAAGGTCACACCGCGCCCGCGCTTTACGGAACGCTGGCGGAGAGAGGATTTTTTGACCCCGCCGAAATGAAAAATCTGAGAAAATTCGGAAGCTTCCTGCAGGGACACCCTGTTTTGGATAAAGTTCCGGGCGTTGAGATGTCTACCGGCTCGCTCGGTCAGGGCGTGTGCGTCGCGGGCGGAATGGCTCTCGCGGCGAAGCTCGATAACAAGGATTACCGCGTTTATTCAATTCTCGGCGACGGTGAGCTTGAAGAAGGACAGGTTTGGGAACAGGCGATGTTCGCTCCGCATTACAAGCTCGACAACTTCACGATTTTTATCGACAACAACGGCTTGCAGATCGACGGCGACATAACAAAGGTTATGAACCCGACTCCGATAGACAAAAAATTTGAAGCCTTCGGCTGGCATGTTATAAAGTGCAGCGCTCATGATTTTAATGAGCTTGAAGCTGCGGTAAACGAGGCGAAGGCTACAAAGGGCAAGCCGACCGCCGTTATAATGAAGTCGGTAAAGGGCAAGAACGTGTCGTTTATGGAGAACAATCCCGCATGGCACGGCGCGGCTCCGAAGGAGGACGATTACAACAAGGCGATCGCGGAGCTTGACGAGCAGATTAAGAGATTGGAGGCGAGCTTATAATGGCAAAACAGGCAACAAGAGCGTCATACGGTCAGGCGCTTGTTAAATACGGCATTCCCAACGAGAACGTGGTAGTTCTCGACGCGGATCTTTCAAAATCGACAATGACGACTAAATTCAAGGAAGCGTGTCCTGAAAGATTTATCAACATGGGCATAGCCGAAGCGGACATGATGTGCGTTGCGGCAGGTCTTGCGACGTGCGGCAAAATCGCGTTCGCGTCAACATTCGCTATGTTCGCGGCGGGAAGAGCGTTCGAGCAGATCCGTAACTCTATCGGCTATCCGCATCTTAACGTAAAGATAGGCGCTACTCACGCCGGTATTTCCGTCGGCGAGGACGGCGCTTCGCATCAATGCCTCGAGGATATAGCGCTCATGCGGACGATTCCGGGCATGGTCATTATAAATCCGGCGGACGATATAGAAGCGCAGATGGCTGTTAAAGCCGCTATGGAGCATGACGGTCCGGTCTATATGCGTTTTGGCAGACTTGCTGTTGAGGATGTTAACGGCGAGGACTATAAATTCGAGATAGGCAAGGGCGTTCAATTAAAGGACGGCTCGGACGTTACGATCATCGCAACGGGCTTGCTCGTTCAGGAGTCGCTGAAAGCCGCCGAAACGCTTGCAGCTGAGGGAATAAGCGCGAGAGTTATAAACATTCACACGATAAAACCGATTGACGAGGAAATTATAATCAAAGCGGCGAAGGAAACAGGCGCGATCGTCACCGCCGAGGAGCATTACGTAATGGGCGGCTTAGGCAGCGCGGTAAGCGAGGTTGTATGCCAAAACGCGCCGTGTCCCGTGAAAATTATCGGCACGGAGGACTTCGGTCAGTCGGGCAAGCCGGCGGAGCTTTTCGAGGCGTACGGACTTACGGCTGAGAATATTGTGAAGCAGTCGAAAGCCGTTATAGCGATGAAATAAATCGGAGGTCAGCTATGAAAAAAATAATTTTAGTTGTTATATCGTTAGCGGCGACAATATGCCTGTGCGCCTGCGGAAAAGGCGACGGCGGATTGTTTTCAAAGGCTACGCCTACACCGCTGCCGGAGGTGAATCCGGTTGATATACTCACTATCGAGGACGTTTACGCCGGCGTCAACTATTCATATACTCCGGTACTCGAAGGCGGCTCGGCGGTGAAGGACGGCAACACCTTAACTGCGACATACCGCAGCGACCAGATAGGACAGGTCGATCCGGTAATCGTGAGTGTGACTCAATTTAACGATACGCTCACAAAGCAAGATGTGTGGTACGAGTATGATAATATAAGGGTAAAAAGACCGAACGCGGAAATGATTCCCGACCTCGGCGAGGACGCTTTCCTGGCGTTTCCGACTATCCACGTATTTGACAGAGGCTGTCATATAGCGATAACGGCAGGCTCGGGCGCGAACGACATACAGCGCACCACATTAATAAATTTCGCGAAAATCGCTGTTGCGAAATTCGAAAACATCATGCCGGAAACAGGCGTTGAGGAATAAAAAAATTCGGGCTGCCGCTTAATTCGGCAGCCCTTTTAAATCAGAGAGCTTTCAAAAATTCACGTGCGGCGGCAATGGCTTTTTCAACTGTTTCCTTAGCCGGACCGCCCGTTATTTTTCTGTCGTTTACGCACGTTTCCATGCTTATTGCGTCGTATATGTCGCTTTCGATTATATCCGAAAATTTCTTGAATTCGTCTATTGTCAGCTCGTCAAGAGATTTGTTATGCTCTATCGCGTAAAATACCATTCTGCCGATTACCGCGTGAGCCTCGCGGAAGGGAAGACCTTTCTTAACGAGATAGTCAGCAGCGTCTGTGGCGTTTGTAAATCCGCCCTTCGCACCGCGAAGCATATTGTCCTTTTTTACCGTCATGGTTGAAATCATGTCGCAGAACACAGGCAGACAGAGCTTCACCGTGTCGAGCGCGTCAAAAATCGGCTCCTTGTCCTCCTGCATATCCTTGTTATACGCGAGCGGGATTCCCTTCATCGTCGTTAAAAGTCCTATAAGATGACCGTACACGCGTCCCGTTTTGCCGCGTATAAGCTCGGCGACGTCGGGATTTTTCTTTTGCGGCATAATTGACGAGCCTGTCGAAAATGCGTCGTCCATTTCCACAAACGAAAACTCGTGACTTGACCAGAGAATAAGCTCCTCCGAGAAGCGGCTCATATGCATCATTATAATTGAAAGACAGCCCGCAAGCTCTATAACAAAATCACGGTCTGAAACTCCGTCGAGCGAGTTCATGGTAACTCCGTCAAAGCCAAGCTCCGCCGCAACCGATTCGCGGTCGAGCGGATACGTTGTTCCCGCGAGCGCTCCCGAGCCTAACGGCATAACGTTCATGCGCTTGCGGCAATCCTTCAGGCGTGACAAATCGCGCTTGAACATCTCAAAATACGCCATTAGGTGATGAGCGAACGTGATAGGCTGCGCCTTCTGCAGATGCGTGTAGCCGGGCATGATCGTTTCGGTATGCTCCGAAGCCAAATCAACGAATACATTGAGCGCGTGAACAAGCATTTCCTCGACGATTTCCGTTTCGTCCATAAGATACATCCGTATATCGAGCGCGACCTGATCGTTGCGGCTGCGTCCTGTGTGCAAACGCTTGCCCGCGACGCCTATGCGGTCTGTGAGGATTTTTTCGATGTTCATATGAATATCCTCGGCATCTATAAGAAATTCGATTTTGCCCGCTTCTATATCAGATAAAATATTTTTAAGCTCCGCGATGATTTTGTCCGCGTCCTCCTGCGGAATTATGCCTTGCCTTCCAAGCATACCCGCGTGAGCGATCGAGCCTTTTATGTCCTGCTTATACATACGCTTGTCAAAGCGTATGGACGAATTGAAATCGTCAACCTTTTTGTCGGTGCTTTTTTGAAAGCGCCCGCCCCATAATTTAGCCATTGCAATTCTCCTTTGGTTTGATTTATGCGGTATTATTATACAATAAAACGGAACGGTTGTAAATATCTTATTTTTGAAATATAACGAAATTTTTAATAAAGATTATATTTTTATGCGCAACAAAAATTTTACAAAACATATAATTTAAAATCCTGAAATAATATAGACAATCCGCAAATTTTGTTATATAATATATAATTAGAAGATTTTGGACAGGTCATACTCAGGAGGACGCAATGGAGAAAAGGAAACAGGATTTACTGGGCTTGAAGGAACTCAGCGCGGCGCAGATAGAGAATATTTTATCTCACGCGGCGGAGATGAAAAAACTGATAAAAAGCGGCACTAAAAAGATACCGAATCTGCAGGGAAAAACGGAAATAAATCTGTTTTACGAGAACAGCACGAGAACAAGAATGTCGTTCGAGCTTGCGGCGAAGTATATGAGCGCCAACTCGGCGAACATCACGGCGAGCGGCTCGTCGGTACAGAAGGGCGAAACGCTGCTCGATACCGCGAGGACGCTCGATATGATGCAGACGGATATTATCGCGGTACGCCACAGTATGAGCGGCGCGCCTGCGCTTATCGCGAAGAACGTGAACGCGTCGGTAATAAACGCGGGCGACGGCATGAACGAGCACCCCACTCAGGCGCTTTTGGATATGCTCACCATTCAGGAAAAGAAGGGGCATATCGACGGCTTAAAGGTCGCTATCGTGGGCGACATCGAGCACAGCAGAGTTGTGAGAAGTAATATTTACGGTCTTACGAAGCTCGGCGCGGAGGTGACCGTGGGCGGACCGTCAACGCTGATGCCGCCGTTTATGGAAAAGCTCGGAGTAAAGGCGTTCCGCAGCGTCCACGAGGCGATAGTTGACGCGGACGTGGTAATGGGACTGAGAATACAGCTCGAGCGGCAGGAAAGCGGCTTGTTCCCGAGTATGCGCGAGTATTTCCGCTTTTTCGGAATAGACGATTTAAAGCTGAAATCCGCGAAGCCGGACGTAATAGTAATGCACCCGGGTCCCGTAAATCGGGGAGTGGAGCTGTCAACCTCGGTAATCGACGGCGACAGGAGCGTGATAAACGAGCAGGTGACGAGCGGCGTTGCGGTGCGTATGGCTGTAATGGATATGTTAGTGAATAACGGAGGATTTGACAAATGAGAATATTAATTAAAGGCGGACACGTAATCGACCCCGCGAACGACATAGACGAAGTGACGGATATTTTTGTGGACGGCAACCTGATTTCCGAAATCGGCGACGATCCTGAGCTTGAGGGCGTTGAGATGGAGGTTATCGACGCGTCGGGCAAAATCGTATGCCCGGGGCTTGTCGATATGCACTGCCATCTGCGCGATCCGGGACAGGAATACAAGGAGGACATCGAAACAGGCACGAGAAGCGCCGTTATGGGCGGTATAACGTCGGTCGCGTGTATGCCGAACACGGATCCGGTCGTTGATAGCGAGGCGGTCGTAACCTACATAAAGCAGAAGGCGAAAGAGGTAGGCTACGTAAACGTGTACCCGATAGGCGCGATTTCAAAGGGCTTGAAGGGTAAGGAGCTCGCTCCGATAGGCGAGATGAAATTCGCCGGAGCGGCGGCTGTTTCCGACGACGGCAAGCCTGTTGAAAACTCCGCTCTTATGCGCCGCGCGATGGAGTACGCGGATATGTTCGATATGACGGTGATCTCGCACTGCGAGGATATGCCGCTCGCGAACGGCGGAGCGATGAACGAGGGCTATATGTCAACGTATCTCGGACTTCCCGGGATCACGCGCGCGGCTGAGGAGGTAATGGTTTCGCGCGATATAATAATCGCCGAGGCGACGGGCACGGCGATCCATATCGCTCACGTCAGCACGCGCGGAAGCGTAGAGCTTGTAAGACAGGCGAAAAAGCGCGGTGTGAGAGTGACCTGCGAAACGTGTCCGCACTATTTCACTTTGACCGAGGCGGCTGTCAACGGCTACAACACGAACGCGAAAATGAATCCGCCGCTGAGAACGGACGACGACGTTGAAGCGATAAAGGAAGGGCTTGCCGACGGCACGATAGACTGTATCGTAACCGACCACGCGCCGCACCATATCGACGAGAAAAACTGCGAATTCGCGCTCGCGAAAAACGGCATAGTGGGCTTTGAAACATCGCTCGGGCTTGGGCTTACGTATCTTGTAAAAACGGGGGTTCTTACGATAAATCAGCTTATCGAAAAAATGTCGGTAAATCCGTCGCGGATCTTGGGTATAAGCAAGGGCAATTTGGCGGTAGGCAAAATAGCGGATATCACGATTTTCGATCCCGAAAAGGAATGGACGGTTGACATAAGTCAATTACATTCAAAAAGTAAAAATTCGCCGTACGACGGTTTCGTACTCTGCGGCAAGCCGGAATATGTTATTGTAAACGGCGAAATAGCGGTTAATCAGGGCGTTTTATTATAAAAGGAGAAAAAAATTATGTCGGTTGATTTATTGGTAAAGAAAATAAAGGAAAAGGGCAATCCGTCGGTAGCGGGGCTTGATCCGAAGGTTGAATATGTGCCGATGTTCATTCGCGAAAAGGCGTACAAGGAATACGGCAAATCCCTGCGCGGCGCGGCGGAGGCTATATGGGAATACAACAAGGGGCTTATCGACGCGCTCTGCGACGTGGTACCTGCGGTAAAGCCGCAGTCGGCGTTTTACGAGATGTACGGACTTCCCGGCGAGGAGGTCCTCCACCGCACAATCGCGTACGCGAAGGAGAAGGGACTTTATGTAATTCTAGATGTAAAGCGCAACGATATCGGTTCAACGGCTGAAGCGTATTCGAAGGCGTATCTCGGTACGGTCGATATAGACGGCGAGGAATGTGAGCCGTGCGGCGTTGATTGCGTGACGGTGAACGCGTATCTCGGCACGGACGGAGTGAAGCCGTTTATCGACGATTGCAAAAAATACGACAAAGCGATTTTCGCGCTCGCGAAAACGTCAAACCCGTCGTCGGGCGAGCTTCAGGATTTAATGTCTGGCGACAAGCACATTTACGAAAAAATGGCTGAAATGATAGACAAATGGAACGCGGACACGATAGGAAAGAGCGGCTACGGCGCGGTCGGCGCGGTAGTGGGCGCGACATATCCCGAGCAGGCGGAGGTACTGCGTAAGCTTATGACGAAATCGTATTTCCTCGTACCCGGCTACGGCGCGCAGGGCGGCGGAGCTATGGGCGTAAAGCCGTGCTTCAACGATGACGGACTCGGCGCGATAGTAAACTCGTCGCGTGGAATTATTTGCGCGTACAAAAAAGGCGACTGGAAGGAAGAACAATTCGCCGAAGCCGCGAGAGCGGAAGCGATTCGCATGAGAGAGGATTTAGTGAGCGTAATTTAAAAATTGTTTAAACACGGAGTAATTACATGAGCCAGATAGAAAAATTGGTATATTCTGTTATAAGCGGTCAGCAGGATAAAAATATAAAATTTTCGGAATTGAAGCATTTGTTGAATTATTTAGGATTTCGTGAAAGAATACGGGGCGACCACTTTATATATACTAAGGATGGAATAGCCGAAAAAATAAATATTCAACCTAAAGGGATTCAGGCAAAACCGTATCAGGTTAAACAGGTAAGGGAAATTATGATGAAGTATAAACTTGGAGGAAAGGAAAATGTATAATTACGAAATAATTTTATATTGGAGCAAAGATGACGAGGCGTTTATCGCAGAGGTTCCGGAACTGCCGGGCTGTATGGCTGACGGAAGAACGCGCAGGGAAGCTATTGAAAACGCGGAAAGAGTAATACATGAATGGATTGAAATCGCCAAAGAGGATGGAGAGGATATTCCCGTTCCTAAGGGGAAATTGATGTACGCGTGATAAAGGAGAGTATATGAAAACAGCAAAATTATGTAAACTAATATCAAAATCAGAACCGATACCCGGCATTTTCGATTTCACAATCGAATCGCCGGAAATCGCGGCTGAGGCACGGTGCGGGCAGTTTTTGCATATCGCGTGCGGCGGCGGTACGTTTTTGCGCCGTCCGATAAGCATCTGCGACGCGCATGATAGCTGCGTGCGGTTTATTTTCGAAGTCAAGGGCGAGGGGACGAAAGCGCTCGCCGAGCATAGCGTCGGGGATTTTATCGACGTTATGGGACCGCTCGGACATGGATTTGAGGTGAAGCCCGAGCATAAAAACGCCGTTATAATCGGCGGCGGAATAGGCGTTTTTCCGCTGTTTTTGCTTGCAAAACAGGTCAAATCGGACGTTTTTTTGGGCTTTAGGAGCGCGGACAGAGTTGTTATGGAGGACGAGTTTGCGTCGATTGCAAAGTCCGTTACGGTAGGCACGGACGACGGAAGCTATGGATATAAAGGTTACATAGCGTCGGCGATGGACGAGTATCTCGATAAAAATCCGTACGATGTAATTTTCGCGTGCGGACCGAAGCCTATGTTCAAAGCCGTTAAAGCAATCGCGGAAAAGCGCGGGATAGAGTGTCAATTATCGCTCGAACAGCGTATGGGGTGCGGTATCGGCGCGTGTCTGGTATGCACCTGCGAATCGACTAAGGACGGTATGGACAAACAGCTTCGCGTATGCAAAAACGGACCTGTATTTGACAGCAGGGAGGTGACGCTCAATGATTAACACAAAAATCAATTTCTGCGGAATAGAATTTAAAAACCCAATCGTTACCGCTTCGGGAACGTTCGGTTTCGGAGAGGAATACGGCGAGTACGTGGATTTGTCGGAGTACGGCGGATTCGGGGCGAAGGGGCTTACGCGTTATCCGAGAGAGGGCAACAAAGCGCCGAGAATAGCGGAAACTCCGAGCGGTATACTTAACAGCGTAGGACTGCAAAATCCGGGCGTGGAGTATTTCGCGGCGCACACAATGCCCGCACTGAAGGACTGCGGCGCGCACGTTATCGCGAATATGTCGGGAAACACGGTAGAGGAATACTGGGAAATGGCTGAAATTCTCTCGGACACCGACGCGGCGGTAATAGAGATGAACATATCCTGTCCCAACGTAAAGCACGGCGGGCTTGCGTTCGGCACGGACGCGAAAACTGTAAACGAGCTGACTGCGGCGGTAAAAAAGCATTGCAAAAAGCCGCTTGTGGTGAAGCTTTCGCCGAATGTCACATCGATAACGGACATAGCCAAAGCCGCCGAAGACGGCGGAGCGGACGGCTTATCGCTCATCAACACGCTTCTCGGAATGAAGATAGACATACATTCGCGCCGCCCTATCCTCGCGAACAACATGGGCGGACTGTCGGGACCCGCGGTAAAGCCGGTGGCGGTGAGAATGGTATATCAGGTGCATCAGGCGGTTAAAATACCTATAATAGGCATGGGCGGAGTTATGTCGGGCGATGATGTTATAGAGTTCATGCTCGCGGGCGCGTCGCTTGTCGCGCTCGGCACGGGACTGTTCGTGAAACCCGATTTAATTCTCGATGTAAAGCGTGACATTGCCGCGTATATGGAGCGTCACGGAATTGAGGATATAAACGAGATAATAGGCAGTGTGGTGCTTAATTAAAAGCGACTATCCCATAAGGACAGTCGAGATTTTGTTGATATAAAAAACGCGGAGATTTTGTAATCCCCGCGTTTTTTATAAAACCAATAGAGAAAGTACCGCGCGTGTCAGGCGTATTATGCGCCAGCTTTTCAAAATTATTTCACTGTAACCGAATATGACCCGGGTTCTATACCATCAGATATCGCCGTTACGGTTATATCATCTGTTTCCGCCTTTACCAATAGCTGACACAACCCGTTGAACGCGCGCCTTACGGGGAGCTTTTCCGATTCGTGGCTTCCCGGATTGCCGTTTCCCGTTCCGACGAAAGCTCCTCCTTTGATTTTAAATCTGATTTCGTTATCCGCAGTCGGAACAGTCCTGCCGTTTCTGTCGGTGATTTTTACATTTATTATTACAGTTTCGCCTGTGCATACGGTATTTTTATACGGCGTAAGTACAATTTTACTCGGCGCAAGCGTGGTCGGAACCATGTCCTCCATTACTGCCTCGCCGTTTTTGTAGCCTACCGCTCTCAGGCAGCCCGGCTCGTATATTACGTTTTCCCAGCCGAGATACCAGTTTTTCTCGACCGTCTTTTTGCCGTAGCTCCTGCCGTTTACGAAAATTTCAACCTCATCAAGATTGCTGTAGCAATATACGTTTATCGGCGTTCCCTCTTTTCCGGCATGATTCCAGTGCGGGAAAACATGAAGAACAGGCTCGTCAGTCCACCAGCTTTTGTAGTAGTAGAAATTATCCTTCTCAAAGCCGCAGTAATCGAGTATGCCGAACTGCGAGTACACAGCCGGATACGCGAGAGGGGTAGGCTCGCCGCGGTAGTCTAAGCCCGTCCAGAGGAATATTCCCGCAAGATACGGTCTTTCCACGAAATATTTCCAGTCGTTTTCGCCTATATCCTTCTTAACGGCTTTTATGCCGCTCTTTACCTTATGTTCGTTTTCCGTGTCGTACACATAATATTGACCGCGCGCCTCGTCCGTTTCGCAGCAGCCGCGCGTGCCGCTGTTTGACGTTGCCTCAGTTATGATTATTGGCTGCTCCGGCATTCTCTCGTGATAATCGTCCCATGCGGTGCGGCAGTAGTTAAAGCCCATTATATCAAGATTTTTCGTGACGGGAATATACGAGCGTGCATTATCAAAGCGCTGCTCGCCGTTCCAGCATACCACCGCAGACGTTATCGGGCGCGTGCCGTCGAGCTTGTTTATCTCAGCCTTCATCGTGAGCGTGGCGCGCGCTGTTTCGGGTTTGTCCTGAGCGAAAATTTCTTCATTACCGATGCCTAAAAGGAACACAGACGGATGATTGCGGACAGTTTTTACCATAGTCCGAAGCGCCTCGATATCCTCCGGCGCGCTCGACATTCTGCGCGTTTCCGCAAATACAAGCATACCAAGCCTGTCGCATATATCAAGCACAACCGGCGACGGCTGATGATGCGCCGAGCGGTACGCGTTTGCGCCTATTGACTTGATCCGCTCTATTCTGTATTCCCAAACACTGTCCGGAATTCCTATTCCTACTCCCGCGTGGTCGTGATGACAGCATAAGCCCTGAACGCGCACATGTCTGCCGTTGAGGTAAAACCCGCTGCCCGATTTGAATTCTATGTCACGCGCGCCGAAACTCGTAATTTCCTCATCCACAGGATTTCCGTCAACAAAGATTTCCGTTTTCAAACTGTACAGATACGGGCTTTCCAAGCTCCATAAACGAACGTTTTCCAAATTCACATTCTGAACGCATAAAACGCTGTCCCACGCTTCCGCCGTGATTTTCGATTCGGAGCGCGAAACTTCGTTTCCCTCCGCGTCAAAAATAACCGATTTTACAGTTACATCAGCTTTTTCAAAACGCTTATTTTCAATTTCCGCTTTTATGTCAACCGCAGCGGTCAGCGTATCCAAATCCGGTTTTGCCGACACAAACACGCCGAGCGGCGCGATACGCACGTTTTCCTTTACTTCAAGCCATACATGGCGGTAAATGCCGCCGCCCTCGTACCACCAGCCCTCGCGTCCGCGCGAATCTACGCGCACCGCAATAAGGTTATCGCCGCCGAAATTTACGAAATCGGTAATATCGAAATAGAATCCGGTGTAACCTGTTTTGTGCGAGCCGATGTAGTATTCGTTCACATAGACAGCGCTGTCGCGGAACACTCCGTCGAAGCGGATATATACGCGTTTATCGTCGGTATCCGGCAAATCGAAGCGTTTTCTGTACCAGCCGACTCCGCCCTCGAGCGAGCCGCCCGCGAGGTGCCGGCTGTCGATGCTCTCCATTTCGGGGATTTGACGCATATCGGAGTCGCCGCGCTTATTTGTGTAATCTCCTTCCGCGACGAAGTCATGAGGCAAATCGACCTTGCGCCATCTTGAATCGTCAAGCGAATTCGCCGCCGCGCCGAAGCCGTAAGTGCGCGCCTTCGCTCCGCCCCAGCCGTCCGCGTCTGTTTTGGGCGGCAGGTCGCCGAGATAGAAGCGCCAGTCATTATCGAAATTCATTTTTCCGGTCATTGCAATTACCTCCGATTAAGTTATTTTAAAGCGTTTAAATATGTCATGTAGGAGTCAAGCTCAAGACTTGCCGACATTGGCCTAGTGCGCGCGTATTGAATCAGTGCGGACGCGTTTTCTCTGCTCCAGCTGTTTTGGTAACGGGCGATATGTTCCTGTCTCAGAGTAACCCGCTCGTTCCACATTTCGGTTATCGAGCCGCTCAGCGAGGAGGCGTTGAAATATTTGTTTATACATTCGCGGCAGCGGCGTTCAAACCTCGATGAGAAGTCGTCATTTCTCATAAGAGAGCGCATGAATTTGGATAAAATACCGTCGCTTGCCTCAATTGTGTAGCCGAGAGCACCGCCTTTGTTGTTTTGCCACCAAGTTAAATCGAGAACATTATTATGAGTTACCGGCAAACGCTCGGAAAGCGATACAAATGTATTATCCTCATCGGCAATTGTGAAATGCCATTTCGTGTCGATCGGATTTTGCGGATTTTTGTTTTTCCACATTTTTATATTGTTTACGGGCCAGTCATCATTTTCGAAAAAGACGTTTACTATATAATGGTCGATAAGACTGTCAAAATCAAACGCCTTTTCCGCTTGCTCGTAATTTTGCGCGTCAGTCATGTCACTGTCTGCGACAAAAAGCATCTGTTGTTCCAATTCGGAAATATCAGTTTCCTCGCCCTCGCTGAGCGTCGGGTGGTTGCGGTCTTCGGAAATTTCCGCCATTGCGACGTCTTTGTCGGAGGCAAGGTTATAATGCGACTGGAAATACTCGCTGTCATAGCGCTCGCGTATTTCATGCGCTCCCCAGTATTCGCCGTTTATGAACACAACGCAGATTTTCTCCCCGAGAGTATCGGCGCTGAGCGGACGGCTCAGATTGCTTATGAGCGAGTCACGCATGGCGTAACCGTACCAGTCGTCTCCGAAATTGCGGAGCACCAGCGTGTCAAATTTATCTATTATTTCGCCCTTGTTATCCTTAACGCTTCCGTCAAAAATGTCATACTTAATTTTTTTGCTGCCGCCGTTTTGGTACGCCTCATTCTTTTTTGCGTATACTCTCAGCGATTTCTGCTGATAATTCCTCGTTGTTCCTCCGTTTATTCTGAGCGATACGGGTTGGGAAACAACGCGCATGCCGGATTCGTCGAACAACTCCATAAATGCCTTTCGCTCCCATTCCGAGCCTTTGTTGTTACAGTTTTCCGGCATATATATTCCTGTTTTGCTGTCAAACAGATTTTCAACGGGCGTTGTTATGCACACCACATCGGTTCTGTAACGGTTCAGAATGTCGGGGGATACGATATATGTAGAAACGGAAACGGGAGTTTTTGCACCCTCCGAGTTCACCGCCATTGCCTTTATTATCGTTCCTTTCATAATATTGGTTCGGGGAATTGTAAAGCCCTCGTTTGCGGTTACATATCCCGTGAGAGACGCGGGCTGCATAAGCCTGTTTGTTATTCTTATGGGCTTGGTATACACAGTCGAGTTTGCAGTCGGATCTGAACCGTCGGTGGTATAGTATATAGTTCCGCCTTCAAGCCCTGTTGACAGAGCCACATCAAAGTCCTGAGTATAAAGCCCCGCCGGACGGGAAAAGCTTACAAAGTTTCCGGTCGGAACGTTTGACGGCGCTGATAGGCTTGTTGGATTATAATAAATTTTTTCCCAGCAGTTCAGAGCTTGCTCGGGAGTAAGTCCTTCGTTATTTTCACTAATTGAAATTAAGCCGTCATACCAATCGACGCGCATTTCCAAAAGCTCCATAAGCTCCCTTAGCGGTATGTATGAACGGTCGTTTACCACCTGCGCTCTTGTCTGTAAATCATATACGTATTCCTTGCCGTTATAAAGCACCGCGGCTGTACGGCTTGCCTCGTCATAGCTGACTTGCGCGCCGAAAGCCTCGGTTGTGTATCGAAGAGGCGCGTATGTGATGGATTCTGTTCCGTTATTGTACAGATACGGAGCGGAGTCCGTAGTATACGCGGTATCGTTTACTATAGCAATATGTGAATCAATACCGTAAACCAACGATGTGCTTCCGGCAGCTGAAACCGAAGGCGCGCTTAAAAAGCAGCCGATTATCAGAGCCGCCGGCAATATTCTGCCGAATGTCATCAAGTTTCCTCCTTGTGCTATTTTCCCAATAATTTCTCCGTATAATATGCTTCCAGCTCCGGATACTCCATAAGACCGCGCCTGCCCTCCTCGGTGATGCCGTACACTCCCTTGCTCACCTTTTTGAACCAGCCGTAAGCGTTCATGCGAAGTATGTTATACGTTTTTGGATCCGCGCCGTATTTGCGAAGTTCGGCGGCGCTCATATCTCCGTACGCGTCGAGAATACACGCGATGTATATGCATTTTTCCGTGTACGCGGTGGCGATTTTCGTTTTAGCGACTCCGCCCTCGTTCATATCAATGGTGCGTCCTTCGATTTCCTCAAGTATCGCCTTGCGTTTCTTTCGGTTGACCGACACGGGAGGGAAGTACTGCTCCGGCTCCGTGACGATCTCCGCGAATGAGAACACGCCTCTGATCGTCACGAAAATAAGACCGAGCTCGAGCTTTTTTATCACCTTTAAATTATCCTCAAATTTCCTCGGCATATAATTTTTCGGCTTCGGCACGGCGACGTATACCTTAGCGCCGCTTCGCTGCCTATCCAGCCCTTGAGCGAGCAGCGTCACGGACAAATTCTTTTTAAGCTCGATTATCACAAGCTCGTCGCCCTTTACAGCCGTCATATCGCATCCCTTGACCTCGGCGTTTACCTTGTAGCCTTTTTTCACAAACAGCTTTTTAACAGGCTCAAATAAGTCGCGCTCCGTCATATCTCTTTAGTTTCGCCCGGCTTTACCTCATGGATTTTGCCGTCTACCCATATCCACACCGGAACCGCGCTCGGATTGTACGCCTTGTCCGCGTCAACGGTGTACTTCATATTTTTCGCAGCGTTCATATAATCGACGATTTCAATATTCGTTGCGTACCAAATATCGTCCCTGCCGCCTATAAATTTGCAGAATTCCTCGATTAAATCCCAAGTGCCGTCGCGGTCGAACTCGTAGCTGTGCCCCCATACGTACATCATGTAGAGATACTGCGTCTTATGCAGATCCGCAAACCTTTGCGCATTTTCCATAAGATTATGACCGTGATGGCAGGTAGCCTTCCATTCGAGGTAATCGGACGGCATACCGAAATTGTCGCTGTTTCCGACTATGCGGCTGTACTCTATTCCGCAGGCGGGGAGAAGCTTTTTTATATCGTCGCTGTACGAGCCGTTCGGATAGCTCATGCCGCGCACGGGATAGCCCGCCGCCTTTTCGAGGAGCCGTCTGTCCTCAAGTATCTGCTGCACCACCTGGTCGAGCGGGCAGCGCTCGATTGTGGGGTGCGTGTATGTATGCGACGAAACCTCGTGCCCTTTGTAAAGCGTGGAAATTTCGTCGAGCGGTATGCGCTCCGGATCGCGCAGGGACGTTCCGGCGTTTATGTGGAACGTGCCCTTTACGCCGTATTTGTTAAATATTTCGATAAGACGCCTGTCCGCTTGCTTACCGTCGTCATAGCTCATAGTGAGTACCTTATGTTTACCGCCGGGGAAGCAGGTGTAAATTGTTTTCAGTTTCATGTTTATCTCTCCTTTTTAAGTGTTATCATCACAAGTTCGGGACGGTTGAAAAGACGCGGCAGGAGCATGGGGTTTCCGAGTCCGCGGCTGACGATCATGTCCGTGCTTTTGTATTTGTAATGCCCCGCGAAGTATTTCGGGAAAAATGCCGACTTGTCGCCGCTCCAGCTTGATTTTGGCGCGACAACGCCTCCGAGCACCGGAAGACGGAACTGACCGCCGTGCATATGACCGGACAATATCAGGTCAAAGCCGCGGTTTTTCAGCATATCCAGCATATTGGCGCGGTGAAAGAGAAGTATATCAAAGCCGTTATATGAGCTTATATTGTCGGCTGACTGCTTTACCTTGTCCACAGCGGTTTTGCCGTCGAGCGAAAACGGATCGTCAATTCCGCAAAGCCCTATTTTCGCGCCGCCTTTCTCAAGCTCCAGTCTCTCGTCATGCAGCGTTTTAACTCCAAGAGCCGTAAGCTCGGCTTCAAGCTCTTTATAGTCGTTCCTCCACACATCATGGTTGCCTGTCACCGCGTAAACAGGCGCTATTTTCAAAAGCCGTTCGCAGAGCCTCACGCCTGAGGAGTAGCTGCCCTCGTCATGTACGAGGTCGCCTGTCGACACGATTATATCCGGAGCTTCGCTTTCTATTTCCGCTGCAAGTCCCGGAACACTGTCAGAGTGGCAGTCGGAAATCTGAGCGATTCTGTATCCGTCGAATTCCTCCGAAAGCTTTGCCGAGCGCAGAACATAGTGTGTTGTTTCAAGGCGGTCGTCAAGCCCCTTAGCGAGAATAAGCGTGCCGCCCGTTAATGCGAGTGTTTTAAAAAACTTCATTATGTTTCCCTCTGAAATATTACTTATGATATTATAGCACAAAATCCTAAATTGTACAATACTTGTTTATACTATTTTCAGAATGAAGGGAAATTATTACGGAAATTGTTACGGCGGGAATTTATGATTTATAGGCGTGCGGACGCGCACGCGCAGATAAATCATAATTTACCGCAATTCCATCTCTGTCTTTACGTCAATTAATTTGTCAACTATCTGCGTTTCGGTTAATAATTCCTCTATTTCGCCATTTTTATTCATGACGCATACCACCGAATATTTTCCCGGCACAAACCTTTCCGCAGTTTTGCGCGGGCTTTCGTCTTTGTCAGCGATAATAAGACGGACGCGCTTGCACGGCTTGTTTTTGTAGTACATCAGCTCCTTTACAAAATCAATATTGTATTTCTCGCTCTGTGTAAAAATGCTTCCTGCGAGAAAAACGGCGAGAAACAGTACCGAGAAATTGAATTTCGTAACGTATACCACGTATCCGCCCAAAATGAGCAGCGCCACGGTGAAGCATAACGATATAACGCGGACAACACGCCCGGCGGCGCGGTTTCCCATGCGGCAGGCGAGTATCTTTCTGAGTATGATTCCGCCGTCAAGCGGGAGCACAGGCAGCATGTTTACGCAAAACAGCAGTATGTTTTCCACGTAGAAAAATTTTATGTACGGATTGGGATACCGCGAAAATACCACCGCCGCGCCGAGAGCCAAAACGGCGTTGCAAAGCGGTCCGGAGGCGTAAAGTATTATTTCGTCGGCAAGAGAATAAACTATTTTGTTTCCGAGCTTCAAATTTACTCCGAAAGGATGAAACGATATATGAGACGGCTTTAACCCGATTGCGAGCGCTGCGGCGAGATGCGAAAGCTCGTGCAATGTCATGACGGAATACACGGTTAAAAGAAGCCCCGCGCGCTGTGTTATGAAACAAAAAACAAATAAAACGGCTGACAGCGGATTTATATAAACATGCTTTCCCAAACTTATCATACGAATAACCTCCCGATTATTGTATGTGCCGTCCGCATTAAAAATTCCCAAATTTGCGGACAGCGGTACATACACGCGGACGGCGGAAAAATCATACTATGTATAAATTAAAAGCGGAGGTATGCAGTATGATCGGTATAATTTTCGAATGGATACAAACTATACTCATAATGGCGGGTTACGTCTCCGGCAGTGCGGCGTTCCCAAAGGCACTGACGGCTGACGAAGAAAAAGAGTACCTTGCGAAAATGATGGCTGGCGACGAGAAAGCGAAGAATATCCTGATTGAGCGAAATCTCCGCCTTGTCGCGCACATAGCGAAAAAATACGCCGACGAGAACAGCCTTGAGGACATAATCTCAATCGGCACGATCGGGCTTATAAAGGGCGTGAACACGTTCAATTCCGAAAAGAATCCAAAGCTTTCGGCGTATATCGCGCGCTGTATTGAAAACGAAATACTTATGCACCTCCGTTCAAGCAGGAAGCTCCAGCGCGAGGTGTCCATTGACGAGAGTATCGGCACGGACCGTGAGGGGAACAGCATGACGTTTTCCGATATTCTCACAGCCGATAACGCGGATTTTGCCGATATTATTTCCGATAAGCTTGAAGCGGGCAGATTGTATTCCGCCATGAAACGTGTCCTCACTCCGGACGAGATCAACATAATTTCATGGCGTTACGGACTTGGCGGAACCCGCCGTAAAACACAGAAGGAGATAGCCGACATAATGGGTATCAGCCGCAGCTATGTAAGCCGTATAGAAAAACGCTGTATAGAGCGCCTTGCCGAAGAAATGCGCCGTTAAATAAATACTTGCGCCGCCGCACAAATCGGTATATAATAGTACAAAAGGGAGGCTCGGACATGAAGATAACGGGAATTATCGCTGAATACAATATTTTTCATAACGGACATAAATACCAAATCGACGAGGTAAAGAAACGCTCGGACGCGGTCGTTGCCGTGATGAGCGGCAGCTTTGTCCAGCGCGGCTCGGTTGCGGCGGCGGATAAGTGGACGCGCGCGGAAACGGCGCTCGCGGGCGGCGTTGATCTTGTTATCGAGCTGCCAGTTATTTACGCGCTCAATACCGCGCAGAAATTCGCTTACGGAGCGGTTTCGGTTTTAAATGCGCTCGGAGTGGTCAATGAGCTTTGCTTCGGCTCGGAGAGCGGCGATATATCGGCTCTTGCCGAAGCGGCGCGGATACTCGATAACGAGCCGAGGGAGGTTTCGGAGAAAATCAAATCGCTCGTTTCATCGGGAATGAGCTATCCGGCGGCGAGAGAAGCTGCGTTCGAGGGGACTGTACCGCACGGAATTTTGTCCGAACCGAATAATATTTTGGCGGTCGAATATATACGCGCGCTGAACGGAACGGGAAGCAAAATCGTTCCGGTCACGATAAAGCGCAGGGGAGCGGAGCACAATTCGGACAAGGTATCGGACGGCTTCGCAAGCGCTTCGGCGATACGCGAAATGATGAGAAAAGGCGAGGATATAAAGGAATATGTCCCACCTGCGGTTTATGACATAATAAAAAAAGCGGACGCACCCTACTCGCTTTCAAGCCTCGACAGCGCCGTAATATCGTTAATACGTCTTTCGGACGAGTATTATCTCAAAAGTATAAACGATATTTCGGAAGGACTTCATAACAGAATCAAGTCGGCGGCGATGGAGTGCTCCTCGATAGAAGCTCTTGCGGATCGGGTAAAAACAAAACGCTATACGCAGACAAGGATAAACCGCGTTTTGCTCTCAACGCTTATGGGAATTACAAAGGATTTATGCTCACTGCCGCCGTCGTATATACGCGTGCTCGGCATGAACGAAACGGGCATGGAAATACTCAGAGAAGCCAAAAACCGCGCGTCGCTGCCGTTTATTGTAAAAACGGCGGACTACAGACAGAAGGATCCGATTTTTGACGCGGAGATAAGGGCGACGGACATAGCGTCGCTCTGCTCGCCGGACAAGTCAAAACGGATAGGCGGACGCGATTATCGAACCGCGCCGGTAATCGGGACAAGCTTGTAAACGGTTGTTAAAAAATAACAAATTATCATAAACATATATCGCAGAATATGTTGACATTTACGATGGTTTTGTGGTATTATAATATACAGTGGTGAAAAATACCCCTAAAATTTGGAAACTAATAAACGAAAGGGCGGATATGAATGGCAAAGGAATCCATCAAACGCATCGCTGAAGCCGAAAAAGCGGCGGAGGAAGCGGAAGCGCGCGCTAAGGCTGAGGGAGAGAGAATTATTAGAGAAGCCGAAGCCGAGGCAAAACGGATTACGGAAAACGCCCGCGTGAACGCGCATAAAATTATAGAGGCGCGTGTCTCAGAGGCGAAATCAGCCGCCGGCGCGATAGAAAGAGTCGCGTCCTCGGACGCAAAAAGCGGAGCGGCAAAGCTTTCGAAAAACGCGGAAAACGCCCGTGAAAAGGCGGTAAGTATGGTTATCGACGCGCTTGTGAATTAAGGCGCATAACGAATGGAAGTGATTATTTTTGAAAGTGCCTATGAGCCGTATCACGATATACGGCAGTAAAAAGGACAGAAAAGCCGTGCTCGAATTCCTGCAGCGCCGGCAGTGCGTGGACATTTCCGAGTCCGACGCGGAGAACGAGCAGTTCGGCTTTTCGAACATGAACACGACCGATTCGCAGTCGGAGTTCATGCGCGAGAGAAGCGCCGGAGAAAAGGCGCTCGATATTCTCGAACGGTACGCTCCCGAAGAAAAGGGATTGCTGTCGTCTTTCGACGGGCGGAAGATTTTGTCCGTCGAGGAATATTACAAATACGTGGACGATATTCCCGAAATGATGAATATCGCCGGACGTATCATAGAAGCTTCGGAGGAGATAGCGGAGCGGCAGGTAGGAATAGTAAGGCGGCGTTCGGAAACGGACGAGCTCGCGCCGTGGCTGTCGCTGGACGTGTCGCTCGCGGAAACGGGAACAAAGGAAAGCGCGTGCATAATCGGAATGTTCCCCGAGGAAATGACGGAGGAGAAAATCCTTGAAAAATACTACTCGGAAAAGGACGCGCCGCCGGTTTACGCGGAGGTCGTAAACGCCTTGCCGCAGCAGACGTGCGTGTTTATAATGTGCGCGAAAAAGCACGCGGCGGAGTGCGAAAAAATACTTCGCTCATTCGGATTTTCACGGATGAAAACGTCGTTTAACGGCGTTCCGGCTGAGCGCGCGAAGGCAATACGCGAGGAAATAAGCGCGCTTGAGGCTGAAATAGACGCGCTTGAGAAGGAAATAGCGTCCTACAGCGGCGCGAGGAACGCGCTTAAATTCATGGTTGACTACTACGCGATGCGTACGGAGAAGTACGGAGTACTCTCCAAGCTCAGTCAGCGAAACCGTGTGTTCGTAATAACCGGATACGTGCCTGAAAAGTCGGCTTCGTCTTTGGCGGCGGCTCTCGAACACGAGTACAACGCAGTAGCCGAAATTGAAGCGGCGGGCGACGACGCGCCGGTAATGCTCAAAAACAAATATCTCACCGAGCCGGTCGAGGGAATAGTAAAAACCTTTGCGATGCCGACAAAGGGCGAGATCGATCCGACAGGGATCATGGCGTTTTTCTATTATATCCTGTTCGGCATGATGCTCTCGGACGCGGCATACGGACTTATTATGACGCTGGGCTGCTTCTTCGCGATAAAGAAGTTCAAAAATATGGAGCCGGACATGAAAAAAACGCTCAGAATGTTCATGTACTGCGGCATTTCCACAATGTTTTGGGGCGTGATGTTCGGAAGCTATTTCGGCGACGTAGTGCCGACCGTGTCAAGAACGTTCTTCGGAAAAGAGGTCACGATACCGCCCTTATGGTTCGAGCCTGTAAAGGACCCGATGAAAATGCTGATGTTCAGCTTTGTGATAGGAATTGTTCATCTGTTCACGGGACTCGGCGTAAAGCTTTATCAATGCATTAAAGCTAAGGACTGGGCGGCGGCGTTCGGCGACTGCATATTCTGGTATATGCTCGTCGGCGGCGGAATAGTGTATCTGTTCCGCGTTGATATGTTCCTGTCGATGGCGGGACTTACGACTAAGCTCCCCGCAGTATGGGGAACAGTCGCGGCTGTAATCGCCGGAATAGGAGCGCTCGGAATACTGCTTTTCACAGCGCCTAAGAACAAGATGGGAAAGCGGCTTGCAAAGGGCGCGTACTCGCTCTACGGCGTTACAAGCTGGCTGAGCGATATACTCTCGTATTCAAGACTTCTTGCGTTAGGTCTTGCGACGGGCGTTATCGCTACGGTATTCAATAAAATGGGAAGTATGTTCGGCGGCGGAGTTGTCGGGGCGATAATCTTTGTTATCGTGTTCGTGATAGGACACACGCTCAATCTCGGCATAAACGCACTCGGCGCGTACGTGCATACGAACAGACTTCAGTTTGTGGAGTTTTTCGGTAAATTTTTTGAGGGCGGCGGACGCGAATTCAGTCCGTTCGCGGCTCATACCAAGTATTATAAATTTAAAGAGGAAATTTAAAAAAACGCGCGGGGCGGGAATTGGTGTCCGATTCCCGCCCTGTGCTTTACTCCGTCAGCCTATCCGTAAAAATTATTTTTAAATAAAATAATACTGGACAAATCAAAGATAGTATGATATAATAACTATGTTTGGTGTAAAATGGCAGGAAAGGAGTTTTAAAATGGCAGCAGTAAAAAAGAAAAAGCCGCTTATATACAAGGGTAAGCCGCTGACGCGCTGCGGAGACAGAATTTATTACGGTAATCTTGAGGATAAATATATACTTGCGCTTGACATAGTCGAGTCGAAGGATAATAAGGATATAAAGGTTGCGACAAAGGTAAAAATTCAGCTTATGGACAATACCGGCGAGTTCGGTAAGGGACAGGTATACCGCAAAGCGGAGCGCGAAAACCTGTATAAGGCTATCGACATAGGCGAGTGGTGGTTACAGGACGCATTGCAGATGGAACAACAATAAAAACAGGCGCACTTAAGGTGCGCCTGCGATTTTTAGGAGGATAATTATGATAAAGCATATAGTAATGTGGCGCATGGCTGACACGCCGGACAAGGCGGAAAAGGCGCTCGCGATAAAAGAAAATCTCGAAGCGCTCAAGGACAAAATAAAGGTTCTTAAAAGCATAGAGGTAGGACTTAATTTTGAAACCTCCGACGCGGCTTCCGACGTTGTGCTCGTAACCGAGTTTGACAGCGTTGCGGATCTAAACGAATATCAGCAGCACCCCGCGCATAAGGCGGTCGGCGCGGCATATGTGCGCCCGAACGTATCGGAAAGACGCGTTGTGGATTATGAAATTTAGTATTGTGTTTTTGCACAATATATGGTATAATAACAATTTAGGAGAAATCAGATGACGAAAATAATTTCCGAAGAAGAACTGAGCCGTCAGCGCGCATTTTCGGCGAAGCTCAGAGAGGCTAACGCTCATTTCGCAGCCGAGTACGGTCGCGAGCGGCTTGCGCATACCGAAACATACGGCTGCCAGCAGAACGAGAACGACACCGAGCGCATACGCGGAATGTTAAAAGAAGCGGGATTTAAGTTTACCGAAGACGCGGAAAAGGCGGATGTTGTGATCTACAACACCTGCGCCGTCAGAGAAAACGCGGAACAGAAGGTATTCGGGCGTTTGGGGATACTTAAAAACATAAAGGAACGCCGCCGCAATATGATAATCGGCATATGCGGCTGCATGGTCCAGCAGGAGCATATAACGGAAAAAATCAAGGCGGTGCACGACCATGTTGACCTCATATTCGGCACTCACGCGCTCTACAAGCTCCCCGAGCTTCTCTATAACGCGATGCACGAAAAGGGAGTAGTGGTTGACATAACTCAAAGCGACGGTGCGATCGCGGAGGATATTCCGGTGCTTCGCGAAACTCCGTGGAAGGCGTGGGTCTCGGTCATGTACGGCTGCAACAATTTCTGCTCATACTGTATAGTGCCATACGTGCGCGGACGCGAGAGAAGCAGAAAATCGGCGGATATTTTAAACGAGATAAAGGAGCTTGTAAAAAACGGCTGTACCGAGATTTCTTTGCTCGGGCAGAACGTAAATTCCTACGGCAAGGATTTGGACGAGGGAATAGATTTCGCCGATTTGATACGCATGGTAAACGATATTGACGGAGTGGAGCGCATACGCTTTATGACGTCGCACCCGAAGGATCTAAGCGACAAGCTGATCACGGCAATGAAGGAGTGCGATAAGGTCTGCAAACAGCTTCATCTTCCCGTTCAGGCGGGCTCGAACAGGATTTTAAAAGAGATGAACCGCAAATATACGCGTGAGGAATATCTTGAAAAAATCGAAAAAATCAAGAGGGAGATCCCGGGGATCGCGCTTTCGACCGATATTATAGTCGGCTTTCCGACCGAAACAAACGAGGATTTCGAGGATACGCTCGATATTTTAAGACGCGTGGAATACGACAACATCTTTTCGTTCATCTACTCCCGCCGCGAGGGAACTCCGGCGGCGAAGCTTGATTTTGTGCTGACGGACGAGGAAATACACAAAAATTTCAACCGTCTTTTAGAGGTACAAAACGAGATCTCAAAGCGCAAAAACGAAGCGTATGTCGGCAGAACAGAGCGCATACTCGTTGACGGGGCGAGCAAAACGGACAAAACGATGCTCTCGGGCAGAACAGACAGCTCAAAAATAGTAAACTTCAAGGGCGATGAGTCCTTAACGGGAAAATATGTCGATGTAAAAATTACCGAGGCAAGAACATGGAGTTTAAATGGAGAACTAATTTAAAGGAGAGATAAAAATGCAGGAAGTATTATTAAAGGCAAGGGAGCTCGGCGAGGCTATCCAGTCGAGCGAGGAAATGAAAAAGGTAAAGGATTTGGAGCTTGCTCAGGAAAACGACGAGGAAGCTAAGGCGCTTTTACAGGAATTTAATTTAAACAGAATGAATTTAGCGCGCGATATGCAGAACGGCAAGTTAAAGCGCGAGGAAGCGATACAGAAGAACAACGAGGCGTTTGAAGCGATGCTCAAAAAATCGCAGGTGATCGCTGACTATATCGCGGCAAAAAGCGAATTTGACGCGCTTGTAAACCAAGTCAACCAGATAATAAATTTCTACATTACCGGACAAGATCCCAACTGCACGCATGACTGTTCGACGTGCGGCGGTTGTCACTGAGAAGCCCATAATTTGCGCCTATTGTCCTCTGAGGTCACCTTGCGTACACAAAGTACGCGGCGGCAACCTCATCAAACAATATGCACTAAATTCTGAACTTCTCAGAATAATTTAATATGAAAAACTAATATACGAGGAAGGTTTTATATGGCTGAGAAAATGACTCCCATGATGGCGCAATACCTCAAAACTAAAGCTGAATATGAGGATTGTATACTCTTTTACCGTCTCGGCGATTTTTACGAGATGTTCTTTGACGACGCCATAAAAGCGTCAAGGGAGCTTGAGATAACGCTGACAGGCAAGGACTGCGGCATGAAGGAGCGCGCGCCTATGTGCGGAGTGCCGTTTCACAGCGCGGCTATGTACGTTTCAAAGCTTATCGCAAAGGGTTATAAGGTCGCGATATGCGAGCAGACTGAGGATCCGAAAATGGCGAAGGGCATAGTAAAGCGCGAAGTAATACGCATTATGACGCCGGGAACGGTAGTTGAGGACGGTATTCTCGACGATAAGAGCAATAACTATCTCGCGGTCATTTTCGGCGCTGACGGACGCTTCGCTCTTGCCGTGACGGACGTTTCGACAGGCGAGGTAGAAGCGACGGAGGTCGGCAGCATAAGTGAGGTCATAAACGAGCTTGCAAGTTATTCACCGAGCGAAATACTTATAAACGACGGCGCGGGAGAAACTGCGGTCAAAGAAATAAGCCTGCACCTGCGCGTCGAAGCCGACATTCACGACGACGGCTATTTTATGCGCCGCGAAACGGAGCAGTCGGTTCTGAAACAGTTCAATAAAAGCAGCCTTGCAGAGCTTGGAATAGCCCAAAAGCCGAACATTTTATACGCCGTCGGCGCGCTTTTGCGTTATCTGGAGCATACGCAAAAATCGGGAATAGGCTATATAAACAAACTCAGCGTCTACAGCGCCGATATGTTTATGGAGCTTGACGCGGCGACGCGGCGCAATCTCGAAATCACCGAAACCATGCGCGACAAAGCGAAGCGCGGCTCGCTTTTGTGGGTGCTCGATAAGACAAAAACATCTATGGGCGCAAGGCTTTTAAGGCAATGGCTCGAAAAGCCGCTCATCAACGTGCTTGAAATAAACAAGCGCTTATCGTCGGTCGAGGAGCTTACGAAAAACGTGATGCTGCGCGACGAGCTCGGCGGCATACTTTCGTCCACATACGATATTTCGAGAATTATCAGCCGTCTGTCGCTCGGCACGGCTACTCCGAAGGATATGATAGCGTTAAAGCTTACGCTCACGGAGCTTCCGTCTCTCGAGGGGGCGCTTCGCAAAACCAAATCGGCTATGCTTTCGGAAACGGTCAAGGATTTTGATTTGATAGAGGATATACGCGATCTGCTCGACAGAGCGATAGTCAATGAGCCGCCCGCTCATCTCCGCGACGGCGGCGTGATAAAGCCCGGCTTTAACGAGGAAGCGGACAGGCTGCGCGACGCGAAGGACAACGGCAAAAAGTGGCTCGCGTCAATTGAAAGCGAGGAGCGCGCGGCTACGGGAATAAACAAGCTGAGAGTGGGCTACAACAAGGTTTTCGGCTACTATATCGAGGTCACAAACTCAAGCCTTAAGGACGTGCCGGACACATATATAAGAAAACAGACGCTCGCGAACTGCGAGAGATTTATAACTCCGAAGCTCAAAGAGGTTGAAAACACGATCCTCGGCGCATCGGAGCGTATCATCACGCTCGAAAATCAGCTTTTCGAGGAGGTCAGAAGGACGGTCGTAAATGAGATCGAGCGCATAAAAAGAGCGGCGAATATAATCGCGCTAACTGACGTTCTCTGCTCGCTCGCGGAGGCGGCGTACAAGAATAAATACGTAATGCCCGAGGTAAACGACAGCGGCGCGATAGAGATCAAAAACGGCAGGCATCCTGTTGTCGAAAAAATGGCGCGCGATTCGATGTTTGTTCCAAATGACACGATTATGAATACGGACGAGGACAGAATGTTGATCATAACGGGACCGAATATGGCGGGAAAATCGACGTATATGCGGCAGGTCGCGCTTATAACGCTTATGGCGCAGATAGGAAGCTTCGTTCCCGCGTCTGCCGCCAAAATCGGAGTTGCCGACAGGATCTTCACCCGCGTGGGCGCGTCGGACGACATATCGTCGGGACAGAGCACGTTCATGCTCGAAATGACGGAGGTCAGCAACATACTTAAAAACGCGACAAAAAATTCGCTTATCATTCTCGACGAAATAGGACGCGGCACGAGCACCTTCGACGGACTTTCAATAGCGTGGTCGGTAGCGGAATACGTGCGCGACAAGAAAAAAATCGGCGCGAAAACGCTGTTCGCGACGCACTATCACGAGCTTACCGCGCTTGAGGACAAGCTCGAGGGCGTAAGGAATTATCACATAGCCGTAAAAAAGCGCGGCGACGACATAATATTCTTAAGAAAAATAGTGCGCGGCGGCACGGACGACAGCTACGGCATAGATGTCGCGGCTCTCGCGGGAGTGCCGAAGGAGGTAATCACGCGCGCGAAAACGATACTTAAAAAGGTGGAAAACGACGAGCTTTCATCCGCGTACAAGCAGGACAAAAAGCACGAAGAACCTATAAATCAAATAGGCTTTGAGGACAACGCGGCGGCGGAGATCGCGGACGAGCTTAAAGCTATGGACGTCACGACATTCACGCCTATCGAGGCTTTAAATAAATTATTCGAGCTCAGCAAAAAGGCGAAGGAGAGCTAAATCATGGGAAAAATTCATGTATTGGGCACGGAAATCTCAAATAAAATAGCCGCCGGCGAGGTAGTCGAGCGCCCCGCGAGCGTCATAAAGGAGCTTGTTGAAAACAGCATCGACGCGGGAGCGGACGTTATCACCGTCGAGATAAAAAAGGGCGGCGCGGTCTATATGCGCGTGAGCGACAACGGCTCGGGCATGAGCGAGGACGACGCGAAAATCTGCTTCCTGCGCCACGCTACGAGCAAAATCACGACGAGCGAGGATCTTGACGCGATTTACACTCTCGGCTTCCGCGGCGAGGCGCTTTCAAGTATCGGCGCGGTCGCGAAGGTCAGCCTTTACACAAAGCGCAGAAGCGATATGGCGGGCATTTGCGTGACCTGCACGGGCGGCGAAATTCTGTCCTCATACGACGCTGGCACCCCCGACGGAACTACCGTAATAGTTGAAGATTTGTTTTACAACACTCCCGCGCGCCTAAAATTTCTGAAAAAAGACGCGACCGAGGCGGGATATATAACCGATGCTATGGTGCGTTTTATTTTCGCGCACCCCGAGATTTCATTCAGGCTGATAATCGACGGCAAAGAAAAGCTGTTTTCGCCCGGCGACAACTCGCTCGAAAACGCGGTTTACACCGTTTACAAGGGCGATTACGCGAAGGAAATTATTCCGGTAAGCTATGAGAGCGACGGTATAAAGGTAGAAGGCGCGGCGGGAAAAGGGACGATTTCGCGCCCGAACAGAAATTACCAGAGCTTTTATGTAAACCGACGTTATATCAAAAGCCCGCTGATAATCCGCGCGGTCGAGGAAGCGTACAAAAATCAGGTGATGATAGGGAAGTACCCGATGGCGATATTAAACATCACAATACCGCCTGAATTGGTTGACATAAATGTTCACCCGACAAAGCTTGAGGTGAAATTTTCAAATGAAAAGCTTGTTTACCAAGCGGTTTATTACGCGGTAAAAAACGCGCTTTATTCGGAGGCGGCAGTGCCGGAGGTAAAGCTTGACACGGAGTTTGAGCGCGACGGATCAAAGGAGCAGCTGAACCTGACCGACTGGGCGCAGAGCCTTAAGAAAAAAATGGGATATAATCCGCATGAAAATCATTTTATGAAATCCGGCGGACATAATTTTCACGCGTCCGAGCGTCCGACGGCGAGTAATCACTATGTAGCGGAGCCCGCCTATGTTTCCAAAAATGAGGAAAAGGTTGAAATGACTCCCGAGGAGCGCGCTCTTGTATACGGAAACGAGTCCGAAAACGTGCAAAAAGCCGCCGAAAATGAGCAAAAAACAGCAGAAAATGCGCAAAAAAACACCGAAATTGACGAATATTTTGAGGTTGCGGGACAGGTTTTCGACACATATATAATCGTCGAAAAGGGCGACGATATGCTGATAATCGACCAGCACGCGGCGCACGAGCGGCTCAAATACGAGGAGCTTCGCCGCGAATTGGCTGCGAAACAAATATATTCGCAGATGCTGTTCGAGCCCGAGGTTGTAAATCTTACAGGCGCGGAGCTTGGCGCGTATAAGGAAAACAAGGATTTAATAGACGGTCTGGGATTTGAAACCGAGGAATTCGGCGATAACGCCGTAATTGTCAGAAGCGCCCCGGCGGGCGTTGAGGCGGGCGATATAGAGCCGCTTATAATAGAGCTTATCACTCAGGCGGATAACTCGAAAAAGGAGCTTATAACCGAGAAAAATGAGCGCTTATTGTACACGATAGCGTGCAAATCGGCGGTCAAGGCGAACAGGAAAATGAGTACGGCTGAAATGGAAACGCTCGTGCGCAATGTTTTAAGGCTCGAAAACATAAACACCTGTCCGCACGGCAGACCGATTATTATAAAGATGTCTAAAAAAGAACTGGAAAAGGAATTTAAGCGGGTATTATAATATGAACAAAATACCGTTAATCGTAGTCGGCGGACCGACAGCGTCG
Source organism: uncultured Clostridia bacterium (assembly GCA_947627795.1). Taxonomy (GTDB): domain Bacteria; phylum Bacillota; class Clostridia; order UBA1381; family UBA1381; genus CANQXJ01. The sequence continues at coordinate 71,998 of CANQXJ010000001.1, read as the reverse complement.
GGCAAAACGCGGCTTGCCATAGACATAGCCAAAGCCGTCGGCGGCGAGATAGTAAACGCCGACAGCGTGCAGATTTACAAGGAGCTTGACATAGGCTCGGCGAAGCCCACGGCGGAGGAGCGAGCGGAGGTAAAGCACCATCTTGTTGATTTTCTCGACGTGTTCGCCGATTTCAGCGTCGCGGATTATACGGAGCTTGCGCATAAAACCATAGCCGATATAGACGCGCGCGGCAAAATCGCGATGCTTACGGGTGGCACGGGCTTGTATATAAATTCGGTCGTTGACGATATATCGTTCGGCGAGATAGACACGAATTACGAGATACGCGCGGAGCTTCAAAAAATCGCGGACGAGCAAGGCGGCGAGGCTCTTGTTGAAATGCTCCGCAGGTTTGATCCGCTTGCCGCGTCGAGAATGCACCCCAACAACGTGCGCCGTATTATCCGTGCAATCGAGTTTTACCGCGTTACGGGAACTCCTATCTCGGAGCATCAGGAAATGACAAGACAAGCCGAAAGCCGCTATGATCCCGTCATGTTCTGCATCGAATGGGATAGGGACGAGCTGTACGGCAGGATCAACCGCCGCGTGGATATCATGATGGAGGAAGGGCTGCTTGATGAGGTAAAGCGGCTTATGGATATGGGCTGCACGAAGGATTTGAACTCCATGAAGGGGATAGGCTACAAGGAGCTTATGGATCATGTAAACGGCGAATGTACGCTTAACGAAGCGGTAGAAACGATAAAGCGCGAATCGCGCCGATACGCGAAGCGGCAGCTCACATGGTTCAGGCGCGACAAGAGAATTCATTGGCTTGACGCGCGCGGCGATGTATTCGGAGAGGCTGTTGAAATTTTAAATGAGTGTTTCGCCGAAAACGGACTTGCGATAAGAAAATTTTTTAAAAATTAGCCTTGACAAACTTTTCATGACATGATATTATATTAAATAAGAACAAGGGTGTTCGTCCGTAGGCGACGAATGCCTTTTTAAATATGTATATATGGAGGAATGGTCATGCTAACCAAACAGGACATACTGAGAATGGTCGAGGAGGAGGACGTTCGCTTTATACGTCTGCAGTTCACCGATATGGTGGGACATCTCAGGAATATGGCGATCACCACATCAAGGCTCGAAGCGGCGATGAACAACGAGTGTATGTTCGACGGCACCGCGGTCATGGGCTTCGCGGGGGCTGAGAGCAGCGATTTGTATCTGCACCCCGACCTTAACACATTTACGATTTTCCCGTGGCGTCCGCACGACGGCAAGGTGGCGCGTCTTATCTGCGACGTGTACACGCCGGACGGAAAGCCGCTCGAATACGATCCGAGAATGGTTTTGAAGAAGGTGATGGACGAAGCCGCCGAAATGGGCTATACTATGAAGGTAGGTCCTGAATGTGAGTTTTTCCTGTTCAACACCGACGACAGCGGCAACCCCACGCTCGAAACGAACGACGACGCGGGATATTTTGACCTTGCTCCGATAGATAACGGCGAAAACTGCCGCAGAGAGATTTGTCTGACGCTCGAGGATATGGGCTATCAGATCGAAGCGTCGCACCACGAAGCCGCAAGAGGACAGCACGAGGTAGTGTTCAGATACGCCGACGCGCTTACCACGGCGGACAGAATAGTGACGTTCCGCACAGTCGTAAAAACGATCGCGAAGCGCAGCGGACTCCACGCCACGTTTATGCCCAAGCCCATTCAGGGCGAGCAGGGAAGCGGTATGCACATAGCAATGTCGCTTTGGAAGGACGGCAAAAATGTGTTCTTTAACGAGTCAGGCTCAGCCGAAAACAAAAAGCTGTCCGATACGGCGTATAAATTTATGGCGGGAGTATTGAAATACACTCCCGATATGGCGTGCCTTACCAATCCTATTGTAAACTCATATAAGCGTTTCACGCCGGGCTACGACGCGCCGTGCTATATTTCTTGGTCGGAGAACAACAGAAGTCTGCTCGTGCGCGTTCCGTCGGCGAAAAAAGAGGAACAGGCGCGTTTCGAGCTTCGCTCGCCGGACGCTACCGCGAATCCGTATCTCGCGCTCGCGGCTTGCCTTAAAGCGGGACTTATCGGAATAAAGGAAGGTCTCGAGCTGCCGCCGAGCATTGAAATGAATATATATAATCTGACCGACCGCGAACGCGACGCTTTGGGGATCAAGAAGCTGCCGATAAGCCTTAACGAGGCGATAAGGATCGCGTCGAAGTCGGAATTTTTCACGGAGCTTTTGGGAAAGAGCTTCGCGAAGAGCTATCTGAACGCGAAAGCGGAGGAATACGACGAATACCGCAAAACCATTAATCAGTGGGAGATAGAGAAATATTTGATACAATATTGATTCTGCGCACTGATTAAGGGAGGTTTATGGGTTTGAGAGTTGTATTGGCTTTTTCCAAAGACGAAACGGCGCGGAAGATAAAGCGTATGCTCGACGGAAGCGGTCACAGCGTGGCGATGATCTGCCACTCGCGCGCCGAGCTTATGCGCGGAGTTTCGGGACTTGGCGAAGCGCTTGTGATTATGGGCTACAAGCTGCCCGACGCGGTAGTGGATGACGTTTACGGCGATTTGGCTCCCAACCAGCGTCTGCTCGCGCTCGTAAAGGCGCAGCGCTTAGAGCTTATCGCAAGCCGCGACATCTTTACCGCGACGCTGCCGATAAGCCGTCAGGAGCTTATCTCGGCGATCAAGGTGCTAATAGGCGATATGCCGCGCCGCAAACGCCGCACAACGCGCACGCCGGAGGAGGAAAGTATTATAGAAAAGGCAAAGCTGTATCTGATAGAAAAGCATAATATGACGGAGGAATCGGCGCACCGGTTTATTCAAAAACGAAGCATGGACACCGGCGCGCGTTTCGTGGATACGGCAAAACAGATTTTAGATATATGAGGTGTAACATATGAACAAATTCAAATTCACAAAAATGCACGGAGCGGGGAACGATTATATTTATGTAAACTGCTTCGAGGAAACCGTGAACGACATAAACACCACCGCGAAGGCTGTGAGCGACAGACATTTCGGAATAGGCTCGGACGGACTTGTTTTGATTTGCCCGTCGGATAAAGCGGATTTCCGTATGGATATGTACAACAGCGACGGCACTCAGGCGGAAATGTGCGGAAACGCTACGCGCTGTGTCGGTAAGTACGTCCATGACAAGGGGCTTACGGACAAAACCGAGATCACGCTTGAAACGCTAGCGGGAATTAAGATTTTAAAGCTTAATCTCGACGAGAACGGCATGGTCGACACAGTTTGCGTCAATATGGGAAGTCCCGAGCTTGTGCCGAAAAACATTCCGATAGATTCCGATTTGGACAGATTTATCCAACAGCCTGTCGAGGTTGACGGAAAGGAATATCTTGTGACGGGCGTTTCGATGGGCAATCCGCACGCGGTTACCTATATCGACGATGTGGACGGCTTGGAAATAGAAAAGCTCGGTCCGAAATTTGAAAATCACAAGCTGTTTCCGAAGCGCATAAATACCGAATTTGCTCAGATCGTTGACAGAAACACGATTAAAATGCGCGTATGGGAGCGCGGAGCGGGGGAGACGCTGGCTTGCGGCACGGGCGCTTGCGCGACAATGGTCGCGGCGAATTTATCCGATTTGGTCGGCGACGAAGCGGATCTCGTCCTTCTCGGCGGCACGCTCCATATCCGCTGGGATAAAGCGGAAAACAACATCTACATGACAGGCCCCGCGCGCTTCGTTTTCGACGGAGAAATAGAATTATAATGTAAAAAAATTTCAAATTAACATATGAAAGGAAAAATAAAAATGGCAAAAATCAACGACAATTTCTTAAAGCTCCCGGGCAGCTACCTTTTCTCGACGATCGCGAAAAAGGTAGCCGAATACACGGAGGCGAACCCCGATAAAGAGGTTATCAAAATGGGCATAGGCGACGTTACGCGTCCGCTTGTTCCTGCTGTTATCGAGGCTATGCACAAGGCTACCGACGAAATGGGAACAAGCGAGGGCTTCCGCGGCTACGGCCCCGAGCAGGGCTATGATTTCTTAAGAAACGCAATAGTCGAGCACGACTACAAGGCGCGCGGCATAGATATCGCTCCCGACGAGGTATTCGTTTCGGACGGAGCTAAGTCAGACTGCGGCAATATCGGCGATATTTTCTCGAAGGACAACAAGGTTGCGGTATGCGATCCAGTTTATCCTGTTTACGTTGACACGAACGCTATGGCGGGACGCGCGGGAAAGTATATAGCCGACCACTGGGATAATCTCGTGTATATGCCGTGTCTCGCGGAAAACGGATTCATGCCGCAGATCCCCGACGAAAAGGCGGATATGATCTATCTCTGCTTCCCGAACAACCCCACGGGCGTTGCCGCGACGAGAGAGCAGTTAAAGCCGTGGATCGAGTACGCGAAGAAGAACAACGCCGTGATCCTTTACGACAGCGCGTATGAGGCGTTTATATCGGATCCCGACGTGCCGCACAGCATATACGAGATAGAGGGCGCGAAGGAAGTCGCGATCGAGTTTCGCAGCTTTTCAAAAACGGCGGGCTTTACGGGTACGAGATGCGCGTATACCGTAGTTCCGCACGAGCTGAAGATTGACGGTACGGAATTAAACGGCTTATGGAACAGACGTCAATGCACAAAGTTCAACGGCGTTCCGTACGTTATCCAGCGCGCCGCCGAGGCTGTTTACACCGACGAGGGACATAAAGAGATAAGAGAAAATATTGACTATTACCTCAAAAACGCGTCTATCATCCGCGAAGCGCTGACCGAGGCGGGCTTGGAGGTTTACGGCGGCGTGAACGCTCCGTATATCTGGGCAAAAACTCCCGACGGCATGAAGTCATGGGATTTCTTCGATAAACTGCTGAAGGAGGCGGGCGTGGTGACAACTCCCGGCGCGGGCTTCGGGCCGAGCGGCGAGGGCTACATAAGGCTTACCGCGTTCAACACATTGGAAAATACCATAAAAGCTATGGAAAAAATCAAGGCAATTTTGTAAAATATCTCAGTAGACATAAGAATGTTAGTGTGATAAAATATTTATAAGCATAACGAAGCAAAGGCGTTTCGGTTGGAAATGTTACATTTAAAAATGTAGGGGCGGTCATTGGCCGCCTGTTCCCAACATAATCGCGGCGGGCGGCCGATGACCGCCCCTACGAATGGGAAATTTAATGTAACATAATTCCGATTGGAGCGCTTTTTGCGTATTTGGAGGAGTGAACAATATGGAATATAACGGATTGCCCGTAAAGCAGGGGCTTTACGATCCTAAGTTTGAGCATGACGCTTGCGGTATCGGTTTTATAACCAATATCAAGGGCAAAACCTCGCATAAGATAATCGACCAGGCGATACAAATTCTTAAAAATCTCGCTCACCGAGGCGGCGTAGGCTCCGATCCCGAAACGGGCGACGGCGCGGGCATACTTATTCAGATGCCGCACGAGTTTATGAAAAAGGTCTGCCGAAACGAGGGTATAAAGCTCCCGAAAAAAGGCGATTACGGCGTGGGTATGCTGTTTTTGTCGCCCGACGAGGACACGAGAGAGGAAGGTCTTGAAAAGCTCAAGGCGATAATCGAGAGCGAGGGACAGAAGGTGCTCGGTATCCGCACCGTGCCTGTTTACGACGTATGTATCGGCAAGGGCGCGCTCGAAGCCATGCCGTATATAGCGCAGATCTTTATCGGCAAGGGCTCGGAAATGAGCGCGGACGACTTTGAAAGACGGCTTTATATAATCGGCAAAATCGCGGAAAAGGAAATACGCAAAAAGGGCGTGGATAACTATTTCTATTTCGCGTCGCTTTCGGCGCGCACGCTCGTGTATAAGGGAATGCTTACGCCCGACCAGGTGAATGAGTTTTACCTCGATTTAAAGGACGTTGACATGAAAACGGCGATCGCGCTCGTTCACTCGCGTTTCTCGACGAACACGTTCCCGAGCTGGGAAAGAGCGCATCCGAACCGCTATCTCATCCACAACGGCGAGATCAACACGATCCGAGGCAACGTCAACTGGGTAAAGGCGCGCGAGAGAATGTTCGCGACTCCCGAATTTGAGAACGACATGGATAAGATCCTGCCCGTAATAAACGAGGACGGCTCGGACTCGGCTATGCTCGATAACTACCTGCAATTCCTGCATCTGTCGGGATTCTCGCTCCCCAGAGCCATAATGATGACGATTCCCGAGCCGTGGGAAAACAATAACGAAATGGATCCGGCGCTTAAAAAGTTCTACGAATACCACTCCTGCATAACCGAGCCGTGGGACGGTCCCGCCGCGGTGGCGTTCACGGACGGACGCTACGTTGGCGCGACACTCGACAGAAACGGTCTGCGCCCCGCGAGGTATTACGTGACATCGGACGACATGATCATTCTCGCGTCGGAGGTCGGCGTGACCGATGTTCCGACGGAGAGCATTATAAAGAAGGAACGTCTGCACCCCGGAAAGATCCTGCTTATCGACACGCAGGAGGGCAAAATTATTTCAGACGAGGAAATAAAAGCGTACGAGGCGCAGCATAAGCCGTATACCGAATGGGTAAACAAAACGCTCGTCGAGCTTGACGATTTGCCGCTCGACACGGGCAAAGAGGGCGATATGTGGCATGACCTCGTAAGCCACATGAAGGAAAGCGCGGTCGGCAACATCAATGCGGACTTACTTCTGAGAAGCACTATGGTATTGGAGAATATGTTCGTAAACCGCGAGAACGATCCCGAGGATAAAACTCCGCTGCTGACGCGCCAAAAGGCGTTCGGCTACACATGGGAGGATATAAACTCGACGATAAAGGAGCTTGTCGAAAAGGGCGACGATCCGATAGGCGCTATGGGTACGGACATACCGCTCGCGGTGCTGTCGGAAAAGCCGCAGATGCTTGACAACTATTTCAAACAGCTTTTCGCGCAGGTAACAAACCCGCCTATCGACGCGATAAGAGAGCAGATCGTAACATCAACGTACACGCTTTTCGGCTGCGAGCAGAACCTCCTTACATCGTCGGAGCTTAACTGCCGCAAGGTAAGAGCGTTAAGCCCCATACTCACAAACGAGGAACTTATGAAGCTCCGCAACATAAACTTGGAGGGCTTCAAGGCGATAACAATTCCCGCGCTATTTAACACGCAGCAGGAAAACGATATGGAAATGGCGATGGACACGATTTTCGAAGCCGCCGATATCGCTATTGAAAACGGATATAACATCATAATCCTTTCCGATAAGGGCGTTGACGAAACGAAAGCGCCTATCCCCGCGCTGCTCGTATCGTCGGGACTGCATCATCACCTTATCCGCAAGGGAACGCGAATGAAGGTTTCTATCGTGCTCGAAACGGCGGAGCCGCGCGAGGTTCATCACTTCGCGTGTCTTATCGGTCACGGAGCGAACGGCGTAAATCCGTATATGGCGTATGAGTCGATAGAGTATCTAATAAACGACGGCTTGCTTGATTTCACTCTTGACGAAGCGGTCAAACGCTTTAACAGCGCGTGTACGCACGGCATAGTAAAGGTAATGTCGAAGATGGGTATTTCGACGATCCAATCATATCAGGGCGCGCAGATCTTTGAGGCGCTCGGCATTAAGGAAAGCGTAGTCGACAAGTATTTCACCGGCACAACAACGCGTATCGGCGGCATAGGCTTGGAGCATATCGAAAAGGAAGTGCTGCTCCGCCACAAGGAGGCGTTCGACAAGGTAACGGGACGCAAGGCGCTGAAAACGGGCGGCAACTGGAAATGGCGCGCGAAGGGCGAATACCACATGTTCAACCCCGAAAGCATATACAAGCTGCAAATGGCTTGCCGTACGGGAAATTACAAGCTGTACAAGGAATACGCGGCTGAGATGAACGCTCATCAGCAACACCAGTGCACTATCCGCAGTATGCTTGATATCAAGACCATTGACAAGCCGATCGCGATAGACAAGGTGGAGAGCGTTGAAAGCATAGTAAAGCGCTTCAAAACGGGCGCTATGTCGTACGGCTCGATAAGTCAGGAGGCGCACGAATGTCTCGCTATCGCGATGAACCGTTTGGGCGGTAAGTCAAACAGCGGCGAGGGCGGAGAGCGTCCCGAACGCTATATCCCCGACGAAAACGGCGACAGCCGCTCGAGCGCGATAAAGCAGGTCGCGTCGGGACGTTTCGGCGTGCATATCCACTATTTGCAGAACGCTAAGGAAATTCAGATAAAAATGGCGCAGGGCGCGAAGCCGGGCGAGGGCGGACATCTGCCGGGCGGCAAGGTGTATCCGTGGATAGCGAAGGCGAGACACTCAACGCCGGGCGTGAGCCTTATCTCACCGCCGCCGCACCATGACATATATTCGATCGAGGATTTGGCGCAGCTTATACACGACCTCAAAAACGCGAACCGCGACGCGAGAATTTCCGTAAAGCTGGTTTCCGAAGCCGGAGTAGGCACGATAGCCGTGGGCGTCGCGAAGGGCAGAGCGGACGTAATTCTCGTATCGGGCTACGACGGCGGCACGGGCGCGGCTCCGAGAACGAGCGTGCGCCACGCGGGACTTCCGTGGGAGCTTGGTATCGCGGAAACGCATCAGGCGCTTCTTATGAACAACCTAAGAAACAGAGTCGTAGTCGAAACGGACGGTAAGCTCCTGACGGGACGCGACGTTGCTATCGCGGCGCTCCTCGGCGCGGAGGAATTCGGCTTCGCGACAGGTCCGCTGATTTCGGTCGGCTGCGTTATGATGAGAGTATGTAATCTCGACACGTGCCCCGTCGGCGTTGCGACGCAAAGCCCGAAGCTCAGAAAGCGCTTCTGCGGCAAGCCCGAATACGTCGAAAACTTTATGAGGTTTATCGCGCAGGATCTGAGAGAATGGATGGCGAAAATCGGCGTTAGAACGGTCGATGAGATGATAGGTCACGTTGAGAGGCTGAGCCAGAAGAACATAGAGGACAACTGGAAGGCGAAGGAGGTCGATTTATCGTCGCTTCTCTATCAGCCGAAAATCTGCTCGAACGACTACGAGCGTTACCATAACGAAACGCAGGACCACAAGCTCGAAAAGGCGCTCGATATGAACACGCTTTTGAAAATCTGCGAGCCTGCGATAAAGCACGGCAAAAAGATAGAAACGAAGCTCGCGATACATAACACCGACCGCGTCACAGGCACGATCTTATCGTCCGAGATAACCAGAGCAAACGGCGCGGCGGGACTTGCGGACGGCAGTATCACGCTTGATTTTGTCGGCAGCGCGGGACAGAGCTTCGGCGCGTTCCTCGCTCCGGGCGTTACGATGAAGCTCGAGGGCGACAGCAACGACTATATAGGTAAGGGACTTTCCGGCGGCAGGATCGTCGTTGTTCCTCCGACGGAGGCTAAATTTGATCCGAGCGAGAACGTAATTATCGGTAACGTTGCGTTCTACGGCGCGATAAGCGGCGAGGCGTACATACGCGGACTCGCGGGCGAACGCTTCTGCGTGCGTAACTCCGGCATGACCGCCGTTGTCGAGGGCATAGGCGACCACGGCTGCGAGTACATGACGGGCGGACGCGTCGTGGTGATCGGCGAAACGGGCAGAAACTTCGCGGCGGGTATGTCCGGCGGCGTGGCGTATGTCTACAACAAGTCGGGCGAGCTTGACAGGAAGTGCAACAAGGAGCTTGTATCGCTCAAACAGCTCGATGAAAAGGACGCGGCGATTTTAAAGGAAATGCTCGAAAACCACGTAAAATACACCGGCAGCGACACGGCGAAGGCGATACTTGATAACTTCGATGCGGAGACGGCGAGCTTCGTAAAGGTAATTCCTGTCGATTACGAAAAGGTAGTAACCGTCATGGACGAGGAGCTTGAAAAGGGCATCGACCGCGACGAAGCGATGTTGATCGCATTTGAGAGCGTAACCGGCAAGAATGTAGAAATAGCGTAACAGGAGGTATGTTAAAATGGGAAAACCAACAGGATTTTTAGAATATGACCGTCGTCTCCCCGAGGACAGACCTCCTAAGGAGAGAATGAAGGACTGGAAGGAATTTCACACGCACTTTGATTTGGAAAAGCTGCGCTTGCAGGGAGCGCGGTGTATGGACTGCGGTATTCCGTTCTGCCATACGGGAAAGCTTATCGGTAATACGTCGATGGGCTGTCCTCTGAACAACCTTATACCGGAGTGGAACGATCTCGTTTACCGCGGCAACATGGACGAGGCGTACAGGAGATTGTCGCTTACGAACAATTTCCCCGAGTTTACCGGACGCGTATGCCCCGCGCTTTGCGAGGGCTCGTGTACGCTCGGTATGCACGATCCGCCCGTAACGATACGCAATATCGAGTGCCATATAATCGACACAATGTACGCTGAGGGCAAGGTAAAGCCGCGCAGACCGGAAAAATCGACCAACAAGCGCGTAGCCGTAGTCGGCAGCGGTCCTTCGGGACTCGCGTGCGCCGACCAGTTAAATCAGATGGGACATAAAGTAACCGTATTCGAGCGCGCCGACAGAGCGGGCGGACTTCTGATGTACGGAATACCGAATATGAAGCTCGACAAATCGGTGGTTGACAGACGCGTAAAGCTCATGGAAAAAGAGGGAGTGACGTTCAAGCTCAACACCGAGATAGGCAAAAACTATCCGGCTGTAAAGCTCGTAAACGAATTTGACGCGGTGGTGCTTTGCACAGGCTCGACCGCTCCGAGACAGCTTACGGTCGAGGGCGCGGATTTAAAGGGCGTTCACTACGCTGTGGACTTCTTAAAAGCCAACACAAAGAGCCTTCTCGACTCGAATTTGGAGGACAGGATGTATATAAGCGCGAAGGACAAAAACGTAATCGTTATCGGCGGCGGCGACACGGGCACGGACTGCGTCGGAACGTCGATCCGCCACGGCTGCAAGAGCGTCACTCAGCTTGAGATCATGCCTGAGCTGCCTGAAGAGAGAACGCCGAACAACCCCTGGCCCGAATGGCCAAAAATCAAGAAAACGGACTACGGTCAGGAGGAAGCGATAGAGCTTTACGGACATGATCCGCGCGAGTATCTCACCACGGTAACGAAGATAGAGGGCGACGATATGGGCAGGGTAAAGGCTGTTCACACCGTCAATGTTGAGTGGAAAAACGAAAACGGCAGAATGGTTTCCGTTCCGATAAAAGGCAGCGAGCGGGTAAGAGAGTGCGAGCTTGTGCTTATCGCGATGGGCTTCTTGGGACCGGAGCAGGGACTTATAAAGCAGCTTACGCTCAAAACGGACGCGAGAAGCAATATTCTCGCGAAGGAGGAGGATCACAAATCCAGCCTTCGCGGAGTATTCGCGGCGGGCGACTGCCGCAGAGGTCAGAGCCTTGTCGTATGGGCGATACGCGAGGGCAGACAGGCTGCGGACGCGGTCGACGCGTATCTGATGAAATAGATATAATTAAGAATATAAGAACGCGGGAGATTAAATTCTCCCGCGTTCTCGCTTTTTTGATATTCAGTTATTTTCTGTCTTGATTGCTGTCGCCGTAGCGCGAATTTGAGCCTTTGCTTTCGCTTCGCTGGCGTTCCGTACGAGAGGCATTCCTGTCGGGTGTGCGGCGGTTCAGCTCGTTTTCCGCGCCCGCCTGCCTGTTGCGGCGTATCTGCTGGATGCGTCGCTTGCGCTCCATCTTTTTCTTTCTGCGGTATGCCGCGATCGCTATTACAATGAGCAGTATAACCGGAATAAAGAAGAACGGACTTTTTATTACCTTCATAACAATGTTAAATACGTGAAGAACATAGTTTAGCTCAACGTCGTTAGTCGCAACAAGATTTGCCGCGCCTATCTGCGTGCCCTTATATGTGTATGTTACCGTTCCTATTACGTCGCCTTTCGCCACCGGCGCGTTGATTACTTCGGGAAGAGTTATTTCCGGTACAATTTCCGCCGCGCTTTCGGGCCTCGAGGGAATAAGCGCGGATACCTCGTTATCTACGGTAAGAGCCACGCGAAGATTATTTTTCGCCTCGTTTACCGTCTTGTCCGCGACCATGTCTCCGGGAGACGCTATGACCTGGTGCAGGTAGTTGTCAAAGCCGAACTGGAACAGATTTTTCGTGTCTATATACGAATACGCGCCTTCGTTGTCGTTGGGGTCTGGACAGATGGGGCAGCCCATAGAAACCGCGAGCAGACTTGTGTCGTTATATTCCGCCGAGGCAACAAGACAATATCCCGACTGTGACGTATGCCCGGTTTTAATTCCGGTACACGGCGGATATATATGCTGTGCAGAACGTATCGGACTTAAAAACAGATTGGTATTTGTGAGAACACGTTCAACTTTGTACTTGGATGTCGGCGGGATTTTATATACAACCGTTTTTACAATATCGCGGAAGGTTTCGTTCTGCATTGCATATCTTGCGAGGATCGCAAGATCGCGCGCAGTTGTGTAGTGGTTGTCGTCATGAATACCGCACGCGTTTACAAAATGGGTGTTCGTCATTCCAAGCTCCTGCGCCTTTTGGTTCATAAGCTCCACAAACGCGTCTATTGAGCCTGCCAGATGTATCGCAATCACATTAGCCGCGTCGTTTGCAGATTGTACCATCATACCGTATACAAGCTGTTCAAACGTGAATTCCTCGCCTATAAGAATACCAATCTGCGAATCGTCGAGAGTTATTGACGCAAGCGCTTGATAATTCGCCGTTACAATGTCAGCCATATTGCCCATTTCAAGCGCGAGAATACACGTCATCATTTTTGTCGTGCTTGCAGGGTACATTTTAACGTCAACATTTTTTCCGTAAATCATACGGCCTGTATTCATATCCATAAGCAGGGCAGCCTTTGAATATGAAACATCGGGCGGTGTAAGAGACTCATCCTCCTGATACGTTCCCTCGGACGCGGGATCGACATACCCGCCGTTTCCGCCGCCGGTACCTTCCGTACCGTCATCAAAATTTTCCGTTTCGTCAGCGCTTACGTCATCCGTCTCTTCATCAATCTCCGAGGCTGACACGGACGGGAACAGCAAATCAGCTGTAAGCCCGCTAATAGCCGTTCCGGCTGATATGATATATATGGCTATTGCAAGCAAAAAAGAAATAATCCGTTTTTTTCTCATAAACTATCACTACCTTCAATTTATTGTATGCTTTCGGAATTTTATTATACAAAAAAACACAAAATAATGCAACAGAGGAAACACAAATTTCGCTAAAATATAATCTTATTGTAATAATACGGGAATATTTGATGAAATATAAGTAAAACAACATAAAAACAAGGGTTAAAAATAGCCCGCAAAAGAATTAAAGATATATATTTTTTGAGCTTATTTACGTCATAAATAATGTATTTTACGACGATTTGTTGCATTTTATTTCGGATTGTTGTATAATATAATTGTTGTATAATATAAATGGACAACAGGATAGGAAAGGTGAGTGTAATGCATAAAAAATTGATTTCAATCGTATTGTCGTCGGCGATGCTTATCGGCGCGGCATATATCCCTGCGCTTGCAAGGGGAGAAAAAGTAACGCTTATAGTGGAGACCGAGGGCGCGCCGCTTCTGGAAACGAAAGATGCCGTTCGTATGGGTGCGTCCGAGTACATGCAAACGGACAGCGCGAAGGAAACGGAAGCGCGGCTTTTAAGCGCACAGTCGGAGGTCAAGTCCGACATCAAAAAGCGCGTGAGAACCGATGTTGACTCGGGATTTACGTACACAAGTGTGTTGAACGGCTTCTCGATGGAGGCTTACGAAAGCGATATCGCAAAAATAAAGGCGATAGACGGGGTTAAAAACGTGTACATATCCCAAGCGTATGAAATCCCGCCGGAGCTTTCTTCAAACGGAGACGTGAACCCCGGTATCGGCGCTCAGATGATGAACGCGCAGACGATGTACGACGAGGGCTATGACGGGCGCGGACAAGCCGTGGCGATTATAGACAGCGAATTTGACGTCGTTCATGAGTTTTTCGCGTCGGATATAGCGAACCCGAAATTTACAAAGAACGCGATAAAGGAGCTTATCGAAAACAACGAGCTTAATGTGGATATAGCTGCCAATCAGGTTTACAAGAGCGAGAAAATCCCGTTCGCATACGATTACGGCGGTAAGGATGCGGACACGTACGATGCGGCGGTGCCTCACGGAAACCATGTCGCGGGAATTGCGGCGGGTAAAGACGGCGTGTTTGAGGGCACGACGTTTTCGGGCGTTGCGCCGGAGGCGCAGCTTGTGCTGATGAAGGTCATGGAGGAAGACGGCAGTGTGTATAACTCGACAATTATAGCCGCCATGGACGACGCGTCGAAGATGGGCATATGCGCAGTAAATTTAAGCCTTGGATCACCGCAAGCCGAAGATTCGCCGTATCTTGAAGCCACAGATAATCTCAGGAATGCCGGAATAGCGGTAGTGTGCTCGGCGGGTAATTCCGACAGGTATAACGAGACGACCGATAATCCCGACTATACTTACCGGAACTTGCCCGCGGCCTTTTCATCTTCCACATCCGTCGCGTCGATCGACCCCGATAAAAAGTGGCTTATCGGCGGCAGGATCGAGCTTGCGGACGGCAGTGACTTCGTTGTTTCCGAAGATGTATACAACGAAGTGTTTTTCACAAAGTTCTCGGATGATTTTTACGACTATGTGTATGTCGGCTCGGAGACAGAGCCGCCCGAGGAAACCGTCAGGGGCAAAATAGTAATCGCCACGCTGAACTCCGGCATAAAGAGCCAATACCTTCTCGATAACGGCGCGATAGGAATGATTTTTATAATCGACGAGGAGATTGACGGCAGACTCCATACCGTGAGTGATGAAATTCCGGGGATTGGGGTGCGTAAATCCTTCGGCGACATGCTTACAAACGCGAATGAGAAGCGGCTTAAAACGGACGCGGAGATATATATCGATTTGGACGAACACGCCGCCGCAAGTATGGCTTACTACACGAGCTGGAGTACGGGCGACAATCTTGAGCTGAAGCCGGAGATCACAGCGCCGGGCAGCGATATACTTTCGTCGGTAAACGACGACCAATACGAAAACAAGAGCGGCACATCTATGGCCAGTCCGCATATAACGGGCGCTATGGCGATTATGAGCGGCTTCGTCGAGGCGAAATATCCGGACGTAACAGGCGCGGACAAGATCGCGCTTATGGAAAATCTGCTGATGAGCTCGGCTGATATTGTGTTCCAGGACGACGAAAAGACCTTGCCCGAGTCGCCGAGGCGGCAGGGCGCGGGCTTGGCAAACTTAGGTGACGCGATGACGCTCCCCGTAATTCTCAAGGGCGATATGGGCAAATCGAAGCTGAGCCTGAGGGACGGACTTGACGATAACATCACGCTTACATTCACCGCGAAAAATCTGACCGGCGAGGACGTGACCTACGATGATATAAAAATATACGCGTTCACGGATAACTACGAGGAACAGGACGGTAAAAACATGATCACCGATTCCGTGCCGCTTAAATTTGAACCCGCTGCGGATAACCCCGAAAGCGTGACAATACCCGCGAACGGGGAAAAGGAAATAACGCTTAATATAACGCTTGACGAAACACAGACGGCGGCTAATAAGGAGATATTCACAAACGGCTTTTGGGTCGACGGCTTTGTGGTTCTTTCCTCAAGCGACGGCTCGGTAACGGAGGCAAGTATGCCGTACACGGGCTTCTACGGCGACTGGACATCGTTTGACGCGATGACTCCCTCATACTTCGAGGAAGGCGGCGGCGCGGAAAACGGCGGCTTGATGTTGGCTATGTCCGATACTAAGGTCATGCTCGGCACAAATGCGCTTGTTGATTCGGACACCGAGGATAAAAGCGAATATGAAAGCGAGGATTATGCAGGTCTTTCCGCCGTCGGTAATTTTAGTTATAAAATATACATGCGTATGCTGCGCTCGCTGCGCGGCGTCACCGAAACGATCAAAGATTCAAACGGAGACGTGATCTTTGAAAAGTCGATCAGCGATGGACTGACGCGTATGGATTCCGACAATAATTATATGTCAAGCATTTCGATCGATCCGACAGATTTGTGGGAAGGCGATTACTCCGTGACGGTATTCGGTACTTTCGCCTATGACAGCGAACGGAGCAGGACCGAGGAAAAGACGTATAAATTCTATGTTGATTCAACGCCGCCCGAGATAAGCGATCCGAAAATCTACGAGGAAAACGGGAAAACATATGCGTCGTTCGAGGCGAGCGACAACCGCTATCTGATGGGAGCGGCGGCTCGTGACGCCGACGGCAAAATCGTCACAGAGGCGGTAAAGGCTGAAAAGCAGGCTCAAATAACGCTCGACGTGACCGATATGGACAGAGAAAGCCTCGAGTTTGCGGTCGCCGATTACGCCATGAACGCAAACACTTTCAAAATCGGCTCGGTAAGCGCGGAGATCACGAACGGAATAATAAGCGGAAACAGCGCCGTTTATATCGCGGATGTTACAAACACCGCCGACGATACCGAAGCGGACGTTATAATGGCGGTTTATTCCGGCGACGGCAGACTTATCGGGATCGATAAACAAACGGCGCTTCTTAAAAGCGGAGCAAAAACGCCGTTCACGTTCAGCTTTACCGAAGTACCTATGGCAGCCGACGCGAAGCTGTTCGTTTGGAAGCGCGGCGAAACGGAGCCGCTGTGCAGTCCGTGTATTTGGGAATAACAGCGTATGCCGAGGGATAACTTTATAATCTGATTTTGCACAGATAATTACACCCGCTCATTTTGTGAGCGGGTTATTTTATATAAAAAATTCGAAAGTATTTTCGTATTACTATTGAAATGTTTGTTCGTATGTGATATAATATAAATTACAAAAGGGAGGGACGGCAAATGAAAGGGCGAACTTATATAGCTATTGATTTGAAATCATTCTACGCTTCGGTAGAGTGTGTCGAGCGGAATCTTAATCCGCTTACGACAAATCTTGTCGTGGCCGACGAGAGCCGCACCGAGAAAACTATCTGTCTTGCCGTGTCCCCGTCACTCAAAGCTTACGGAATACCGGGGCGTGCGAGACTGTTTGAAGTAAATCAGCGGATAAAGGAAGTCAACAGCGAACGGCGTTATCGGCTGCACGGTAAGCTGTTTTCCGGCTCGTCCTTTGAGGATTCGGAACTTAAAGCTGACAATTCCCTTGAGGTAGATTTTATAATCGCAAAGCCGCGCATGGCTTATTACATGAAGTACAGCACGAGAATTTATAGTATATACCTGCGCTACTTCGCGCCGGAGGATATTCACGTATACTCCATTGACGAGGTTTTTATAGATGTTACGGGCTATCTTAACACCTACGGTCTTACGCCGCACGAGCTGACTATAAAACTGATCCGCGAGGTATTGGCGGAAACGGGCATTACAGCAACGGCGGGGATTGGAACAAATTTATACCTTTGTAAAATAGCTATGGATATTGTCGCAAAGCATGTCGAGCCTGACAAGGACGGAGCGCGTATTGCCGAGCTGGACGAAATGTCATACCGCCGACTGCTTTGGACGCACAGACCGCTCACTGACTTTTGGCGCGTGGGACACGGCTACGCGAAAAAACTCGAAGCTAACGGATTATACACGATGGGCGATATAGCGCGCTGCTCGATAGGCAAATCCGATAATTTCTATAACGAGGAAATACTCTATAAGCTTTTCGGAATAAACGCGGAGCTTCTCATAGATCACGCGTGGGGCTGGGAACCCTGCACAATTGCCGATATTAAGACATACAAGCCGCAGTCGAACAGTATCAGTTCGGGACAGGTTTTGCAGCGCCCGTACAGCTTTGACGAAACGCGTCTCGTAGTTCGTGAAATGGCTGACTTACTCTCACTTGATTTAGTAGGGAAGAGTCTTGTCACAAATCAGATTGTGCTTACGATTGGGTATGATAAGGAAAATCTTGAAAATTCGGATATAAGAAAATCATACACCGGCGATGTCAAAATCGACAGATACGGACGGAAAATTCCGAAGCACGCCCACGGCACGGCTAATCTCGCATATCCCACATCATCAACAAAGATGATAGTTGACGCAACAATGGAACTGTTCGATAAAATCTATAATAAAAAATTTTTGGCAAGGCGCATAACAATTGCTGCAAACCATGTTATAGACGAACGTCAGGCGGTAATCGGCAAACCGTATGAGCAAATGGATTTATTCACTGACTATGAAGCCGAGCAAAAGGAGCGCGAGGCTGAAAGGGCGGCGCGTGACAGGGAAAAGCATATGCAGAAAGCTTTGCTCGATATAAAGCAAAAATTCGGCAGGAACGCCGTTATCAAGGGCATGAATTTACAAGAGGGCGCGACCGCTCGCGAACGTAATTCGCAGATTGGCGGTCATAAAGCCTGAGTATCGGAGGTAAATATGATTGACAAATACGAACATCGTTATGACGATATTATAACTATGCCGCGCCATATTTCCAAAACCCATCCGCAAATGCCGCTCGCGGACAGAGCGGCACAGTTCGCATCGTTCGCGGCGTTGACCGGCTACGGCGACGAGGTCAAAGAAACTGCAAGGCTGACGGATACACAGGCGGATTTAGATGAGGAAATAAAAGCGGAGCTAAACAGAAAATTACTGATTTTATCTGAACATTCCGCGGACAGACCGAGCGTGACAATAACCTATTTCGCGCCGGACGCAAAGAAATCGGGCGGCGAATACGTTACCGTAACCGGGAGTGTGAAACGGCTCGATAAATATGAGCATTCCATAATTATGGCGAACAAAACCGTTATCCCGATTGACAGGATAACTGATATTGACGGGGACATTTTCCAAATTCAGTTTCTTATCCCATTGCCTTAATCGTCTCAGTGGTTATTTTTATGATTACACTATTTTTTAAAACCATTAAATTTATATTGCAAAATTTATACAAGTGTGTTATAATTAGAATATATAATACGATATTTATGAGGTGAAGCGATAATGAGAAAATTTAACACCACTGATTTACCTATGACAGACAGAATACGCAAGCTTCTCGATGATTTGTTCGCGAAGATGCCGGAGATCGAGACCGACCGCGCGGTACTTTTAACCGAAAGCTATAAGCAGACTGAGGACAAGCCGATCATTATGCGGCGCGCTCTCGCGTTTGAGCATATTCTTGAAAATATTCCTATCACAATCCGCGACGGCGAGCTTATTGTAGGAAGCGCGACGAAGTCGCCGAGGAGCTGTCAGGTGTTCCCCGAATACTCGTACGAGTGGCTCGAGGGCGAGCTTGACACGGTCGAGTTCCGCGAAGCCGATCCGTTCCATATTTCCGAGGAAAACAAGCGGATATTACGCGAAACTTACCCTTACTGGAAGGGCAAGACCACAAGCGAGCTGGCTACCGCGTATATGGCTCCCGAGGCGATTTTGGCGATTGACCACAACATGTTCACGCCCGGAAATTATTTCTATAACGGCGTAGGTCACGTTACGGTTGATTACGGCAAGATTTTAAAAATAGGCTACAAGGGACTTATCGCCGAGGTTCAGGCGGAGCTTGACAAGTGCAACGTTTACGACGGAGATTACGCTAAAAGACACGAGTTCCTCGAAGCCGTTATAATCTCGTGCAAGGCTGTTATAACATACGCGAGACGCTACGCGAAGCTGGCGTACGACACGGCTCAGAAATGCACGGATGCGCAGAGAAAGCAGGAGCTTTTGCTTATCGCCAAAAACTGCGCCACAGTCCCCGAAAACGGAGCGACCACGTTCTATGAGGCGTGTCAGTCGTTCTGGTTTATTCAGATGCTCATTCAGATGGAATCGAGCGGACATTCGATCTCGCCGGGACGTTTCGACCAGTATATGTACCCGTATTACGAGGCTGACATAAATAAGGGTATACTCACTCGCGAGTTCGCGCAGGAGCTTATCGACTGTATTTGGGTCAAGCTCAACGACTTAAACAAGGTTCGCGACGCGGCTTCGGCTGAGGGTTTCGCGGGCTACAGCCTGTTCCAGAATCTCTGCGCGGGCGGTCAGACGAAGGAAGGACTTGACGCGACCAACGATTTGTCATTCCTCTGCATTCAGGCTTCGATGCACACAAGGATGCCCGCTCCGTCGTTCTCGGTAAGAATTTGGAACGGCACACCGGACGAGTTTATCATAAAGTGCGCCGAGCTTACAAGAACGGGTATCGGACTTCCGGCGTACTACAATGACGAGGTAATTATCCCCGCGCTCATGAGCCGAGGCGTATCGCTCGAGGACGCGAGGGATTATAACATAATCGGCTGCGTTGAGCCGCAGGCTTCGCACAAGACCGAGGGCTGGCATGACGCGGCGTTCTTCAATATGTGCCGTCCGCTGGAGTTGGTATTCTCGAACGGCGTTGACAAGGGCGTGCAGGTAGGCTTGCAGACCGGCGACGTGCTGCAGATGAGAACGTTCGACGAGTTCTACGACGCGTACAAGGCGCAGATGAAATACATGATACGCATGATGGTTAACGCGAACAACTCGATCGACGTAGCTCACGCGGAGCGCTGTCCGCTGCCGTTCCTTTCGTCGATGGTCGACGACTGCATCAAGCGCGGCAAGACTGTCCAGGAGGGCGGTGCGATTTATAACTTCACCGGTCCCCAGGGCTTCGGTATCGCGAACATGACCGACGGTTTGTACGCGATAAAAACGCTCGTATTCGAGAAACAGCTCGTTTCAATGGCTGACTTCAAGGACGCGCTTATACATAATTACGGACGCGGCTTAACGCCGAAGGCTGCCGCGATCGCAACGCGCGAGGTCGTAGATAACTTAGCAGCGGCTGGCAAGCCCGTATCGAAGGCGCAGGTCGAGGAAATATGCAGAATGTTCCTCGCCGGCACTCAGGACAGACAGAAGCTTGCGAAATATGACAAGCTGCTCGAAATGATAGAGGATCTGCCGAAGTACGGCAACGACATAGAGGAGATAGACCTGTTCGCGCGCGACGTGGCGTACGTTTACACGAAGGAGCTGCAAAATTACAAGAATCCGCGCGGCGGCATTTTCCACGCGGGACTTTATCCTGTTTCTGCGAACGTGCCTCTCGGCGAGCAGACGGGCGCTACACCCGACGGCAGACTGGCTAACACGCCTATAGCCGACGGAGTTGGTCCGAGAAGCGGCTCGGATAAGAAGGGCCCGACAGCCGCGGCAAACTCGGTAGCGAGACTCGACCACGGCATCGCTTCAAACGGAACGCTCTACAATCAGAAGTTCCATCCGTCCGCTTTGAGCGGCATGGAGGGCTTAAAGGACTTCGCTTCGTATATCAGGGCGTACTTCGACCAAAAGGGAATGCACATGCAGTTTAACGTCGTAAGCCGCGAAACGCTGCTCGACGCGCAGGCGCATCCCGAGAAATATAAGTCACTCGTTGTCCGCGTAGCGGGCTACAGCGCGCTGTTCACAACGCTGTCGCGCTCGCTGCAGGACGATATAATCAACAGAACGGAGCAGGCTTTCAATGCTTAATGAATTAGATTACTACAATTTCGATTATTACAGCGCCCGCGGACGCATATTTGATATACAGAAGTATTCGATTCATGACGGTCCGGGCATACGAACGATCGTGTTTTTAAAGGGCTGCGCTCTGAGGTGCAGATGGTGCTGCAATCCCGAGTCCCAATCCTTCGAGATCGAGCCGATGATGTTCGAGGGAAAGAAAAAGACTATGGGGCTTGACGTTACCGTCGCGGAGGTTCTCGACATTGTGCGCGAGGACATGTTCTACTACAGACGCTCCGGCGGAGGAATGACGCTTTCGGGCGGCGAGTCGCTTTTGCAGCCGAATTTCGCGCCGCAGCTTTTGCGCGCGTGCCATGATTTTGATATAAACACCGCGATTGAAACGACGGGCTTCGCGAAGTGGGAAACGATTGAAAAATATCTCCCGCATCTCGACCATGTGCTGATGGATATAAAGCATATGGACAGCGCGAAGCATAAGGCGTTCACGACTCAGCCGAACGAGCTGATTCTCGAAAACGCGCGCAAAATCGCGGAAAGCGGTATGGTTGATCTCGTAATACGCGTGCCGATGATACCGACGTTTAACGCCACGCCCGAGGAGATACGCCAAATAGCGGAGTTCGCGGCGACGCTTCCGGGAGTGGAGCGGCTGCATCTGCTGCCGTATCACCGCTTGGGACAGGGTAAATACGAGGGACTCGGACGCGACTACACTATGAGCCATATCGAGCCGATGCCGAATGAGTATGTGCAGCGTCTTTTGCAGGCGGCGCAGCATTCGGGTTTAAAATGTCAGATAGGTGGTTGACATAAAATAAAATGCTATTGGATAAAAGGTGAAAAAGGAGGCAGGAAGGATGAAGAAGTTTATAAAAAGCGTATTTGCGGTTTTGGTATGCGTTGCCGTGTCCGCGCCGGTGTTTACCGCTGCTGCGGATGAGTATTCGTTCAGCGATATCGCGAGCTATGAATGGGCTGCACCGTATATCGAGGCGATGTACAAGAAGGGATACATATCCGGTTATGAGGACGGAACATACAAACCCGAAAATGATGTTACAAGACGCGAATGTATATCTCTTTTCGCGAGAGTTATGGGAGCGTCAAATCCGGCAAACGCGCCTGTGATGAATATGGCGGAGCAAATTTACGGCGCTCAGCTCAGCTCGTACGATCTTGGCTGGGGTGAGAGCGCGGCTGCATATATGCTGTATAAGGGCGCTCTTAACTGGGATGATATAAACACGTATCTCGGCGGAAACGCGAAGGATGAGCCGATGAAACGCTATGAGGCGGCTATAATTATAACAAAGGCGATGAACGGCGAGGCGGCGGCACTGAGCGATCTCGGCGCGGTGCTCGACTATACCGACTCGGCTGAAATTCCCGCCGAGGCGTTTCAGTATGTCGCGTATGTCGGACAGCAGGGAGTTATGCGCGGCATGGACGACGGAACTTTTTCGCCGCAGACGGCGGTAACGAGAGGTCAGATAGCTATTATGCTTACCAATACCGTAAATCTTACGGAGTACACGTTTGAGCGCGCGAAAATAACCGGTATTGATACAACGCGTATGATGATGTCAACGGTTAACGACGAGGATATTACAAATGTGTATTCATATGAAGAAGCTATCGCGAGATCCGGAGGACAGAAAATACAGATAAATTTACTTCCGTCCAACTCCGAAGCTATATTTACACTGACTAACGGAAAGCTTATGTCGGTTGATGTTATTTCTTCGGTATCGACAGCCGAAACCGTAGTAGGTGTGTATCAAGAACGCATAGTCAGCGAGGACAGGACATATATACAGGTACTCGTAACCGGCGAAACCGAGCCGAAAACCTTTGTGTGCGGCAACGCAGCGGCAGCCGTTGCCGAAGGAATAACTGCAGGAGAAGTGGTGACGCTTGAGTTGGCGTCGGACGGAATTGTGTCGAAAATAACAATAGGCAGATACAGCGCGCCATCGCGGGAGATTGAAATAAAAAACGCCACCGTTACGGCTTTTAACGGGGCGACAATGACAATAGCTCATTCAAATCCCGAATATAACGGCAAGAGCTTTACCGTCAGAGCTGACGCGGCAGTTACGAAAAATTCCATAATATCGACGCTCAGCGATATAGGTACAGGCGATATTGTGAGCCTCAATATAAGCGACGGAATTATTACGTCAATTGACGCTATATCATCGTCGTCGCCCGTAGAAAGCGGAAGCGGAATAATAAAGCAGATAGTTGTTTCCGAGTTCCCGTCGATAACTATAAATATAGGCGGTCAGGACAGAACGTTCGGATTTATTGCATCTCCTGCGTTTACACGTAATTCTCAGCCTGCGTCAATTTATGATTTCAGGTTGGGCGAGAGTGTTAAGATAACGTTCAACGAGCAGTCAATTTCAAATATGGAGCTTATCGCTGAGGCTGCACCGACAGCTGCTCCAGAGATACAGCCGACCTCTGAGCCTGCTCAGAATACAGACAATCAAAACACGAACCCGCCGACTGACAATTCAAATCAGCCGCAGAACGGCACGTCCGGCGATGAAAATAATCAGCTTATTGAAGGAACAGTATCGGGTGTTAATCCTACAGGATTGATGGTGCTGCAGACGACAGAAGGAAAAGAAGCTCGTATTTGGTGCAGAGCGGATTTGACCGAATATACGTCTTTGAGCGGAGCGGAAAAGCAGTTTTCCGATATAACCGTAGGACAGACGCTAACGGTTACGGGAGAAGCGTCGGGAGATACGTATACGGCGTCGCTTGTAATCATACACGATTAATGAAATTTGCGATCCGGCGGCTGTCGGAAATGGCTGGAAGGGAATATTAACATGAAATTTTTTGAGAAATATTATAAATGGTTTATAGCGTTTATATTTGCTGTGGCGGTTATAGCTGTGTATAAGACATTTGATAATCTCAGCAATATAACAAAAGCCGTCGGCACTGTTTTGGGCGCTTTCAAGCCGTTTGTTATCGGATTTGTAATCGCGTATCTTCTAAACATACCGGCGAAAAAAATCGAGTCGTTTATGGCGAAATCCAAGAACAAAGTCATAAATAAAAAGGCAAGAGGACTCAGTATTCTGTCTGTTTATGTGCTCGGCGTGATAATTGTGGCGCTAATACTGTGGGCGCTCATTCCTGCCCTGTATAATAACATTATGGACTTGTACAGGAATTTCCCGTCGTATATGGCGCATATCCAGAACACCATAAACAATTTCGAAATTCTCAAAAAGCTTGATTTGTTCGGCGATAACGGTCTTGACCTCAGCAACCGGATCATGTCAATATTCAAGTCTATAAACTGGACGCAGTTCGGCAAATACGCGCAGGGCGTATTCGGCTTTACGTCGCAGATTTTGAATGTATTTATCGCGATTATTTCGTCGATATATATGCTGCTCGAAAAGGACGCGCTTTATAGGGGAGTTAAGCGTTTGATGGGCTTGATATGGAAGCCTGCGACCGTCGGCAAAATTACCGAATACGCGAGAACGGTAAACGAGATTTTTACAAACTATCTTTACAGCAGACTTATTTGCTGCGTTGTAATGGCTGTTGTGTGCAGTATAGTTCTTTCGATTATGAAGGTTCGCTACGCGCTTATTCTCGGCATATTTATAGGAGCGATGGATATGATCCCGTATTTCGGATCCATTATATCATGCGTTGTCGCGATACTTGTCACGATGATTACGGGCGGAATTTGGAAAGCGGTATGGGCAGGCGTTGTGCTGCTTGTGCTTCAGCAGATTGACGGAAACGTATTGGGACCGAAGATCATGGGCAATTCGCTGGAAATCAGTCCGCTGCTGATAATTCTCGCCGTGTCTGTCGGCGGCTCGCTGTTTGGCTTCATAGGTATGCTGATATCTGTTCCGGTGGTGGCACTTATAAACGTGATAGCGGGTGGATACTTCAAGGAACTGGAGGCTAAAAGAGAGAAAAAATGCGAAGAATAGCTGTAATAGGCGGTGGAGCTTCGGGAATGATGGCGGCGATTGCGGCGTCGGATTTCGAAAATGATGTAATAATATATGAACGCAACGACCGTGTCGGAAGAAAAATACTCGCTACCGGCAACGGTCGCTGTAATATGACGAATATTAACGCCGGTATCGGAAATTATTACGGCGGACATCCTGAATTTATAAAATGCGCGATTGATAAGTTTTGGGTTCGCAAAACAATGGACTTCTTTTCGGAGCTCGGAATACTGTGCCGCGAAGAGGAAGGCGGCAAGATATACCCGTATTCCGGTCAGGCATCGGCGGTGCTTGACGTGCTTAGGATGAGGCTTGATAAGGCCGGAGTTAAAATAAAAACAAAATATGAAGTAAAAAATATTTCAAAAAACAAAAACGGATTTACGCTGAGTTTCTATAACGGAGAAACGGCGCGCGCCGATAAAGTAATTATCGCGACAGGCGGACGCGCCGCGCCGAATTTAGGCTCAACGGGAGCGGGCTACGAAATATTGCGAAGGTTCGGACACACGATAACAGATTTGAGCCCGTCACTTGTGCAAATTAAAACAGATGATGATATTGTAAAAAAATTAAAGGGGATAAAGCTTCAGGCGAGAGTTATGCTTGGGGAATACTCGGAGCGCGGCGAAACGCTGTTCACGGAATACGGTCTTTCCGGACCGCCCATTTTCTCACTTTCGGCGAAGCTCGCGGGACAAAAGGAAATCGCGCTCGACATGATGCCGGAGTATTCCACAGAACAGCTCACGGCGTTGATTTACGAGCGTATTACGTCTAACCCTGAATGTGCGCTTGAAAACTTTTTTGTCGGGATGCTTAACAAAAGGGTAGGGCAGAGCCTACTGAAATCAATAGGTGTAGAGCCACTTTCGCGAAGCGCGGATACGCTTTCGCACAAGGAAATAACGCGGATTGCGGAAACGATAAAAAACTGGCGCTTTAATGTGCGCGGCACAATGTCGTGGAACAACGCGCAGGTAACAAAAGGCGGCGCGGACACGAGCGAGTTTGATCCCGAAACTATGGAATCGAAGCTTGTAAAGGGCTTGTACGCCGTCGGCGAGCTTTTGGATATTGACGGCGACTGCGGCGGATACAATCTGCAATGGGCGTGGTCGTCGGGATATATCGCGGGTATGAGCATGCGGCAATAAACGGATTGGAGAGATTATTTTGAGAGAAGCAATAAAGGTTACAGTTCCTTATCAGTTTGTAAATATGCTGATAATGCATATCGCGGGAGCGGGAATAACGCTTGTTTTCGGGCTTATCGCGTTTTGGTATTTCACGGAGCAGCCGATATACAAGGAAATCATTTCGTGTATTTTCATGTTCGTGTATGCGTGCGTTATATATTTACGAGCGAAAAAATTCGGGCGCGACGACAGCAGACCGTACACCCCGTTAAAACCTTTCAAGCTGAAAGGCTTTCTGCTCGGCGCGGGAATTTCCGTTGTTACGGCTGTGCTGCTTGCGATATTCAAGCTGCTATGGGCGAATTTCAATGTGGACGGCAGCATAATGGGAGTTATTCCGACAATAGTTAATTTCATCTTCTTCTACTGGTCGTATCCGTATAACGGCATAATGGGCTTGTCGCAGGGGCTTATGACATGGTATTCGATTGCCGCCATGATGCTTCTCCCGATTGCCGCGTCGGGACTCGGCTATCTCGCGGGCTGCAATAAATTTGAACTGGCTGAAAAAATGGAGTCGTTTATGTACGAAAAAGAGTAATAAACGGGTATAAAAATAAACAGAAAAACGGACAGCTATTCGTCCGTTTTTTGGTTTGTCATGCATTTTAAAATTTCTTCATAAATCCTATCGTAATTCTCTTTGAAATATTCGGCTATGTTCTCCGCCTGCTCGCGCGTTCCGGCATATAGTGTCACGCTCATGAGCTGCGTTTTGTCGTCGTCAAAGAGCGAACATTCGGCGGCATACTCGTCTCGGCGTACGGGAGTTATACCTGCGCGCACGGCGTTTTTGCGGCGTTCTTCAAGAAAGAGCTGTTTTATTGATTCTTCAATCGGTTCGCGGATGTAAATAGGAATGTTTGTCTTAAAGAAATCTCCTGCGTTTTCACCCTTTTGAGTGAGCGAATAAATCTGATTATGCTGACCTTCAAGCCTTGTCAGCGCGTGACCGGTCGAAACGAGGTTGTCGAGAGCAACCTGAAAGTCATTATAGTTTATATTGCAGTTATCGAGCACCACGTTTAAAAGCTCGTTGTAGGCAAGGGGCTTGTCCGCTTTTAAAAGAGCGAAAAGTATTATAAATTGAATTAAAACCGAATCGTCAATTTCTTTCTGATAAAGCATTGTTATTCTCCTTAATTTATTTCTTATATAAGTATATCATAAAAGCCGCGAAAAAGATATACTTTTTTATAAAAGATTGAATAAAAATTATATTAACTGATAGGGAGCAATATAAAAATAAAATCCAAGTAAGATAAATCGCTCTTTATTTTACTTGGATACCGAAAATCGGCAAAATTGAACCTATATCATAAATAGAACCGTTTTTTAGCGATATTATGTCAACATGATAATTTTTGCAGAAATCAACTATATTATTATAATCAGGATGTGTTTTCAAATCTCCGTTTACCGCGAGCATATCGGGCGCAATCAGTCCCGTCGCGCCGCCTATGAATCCGTATGACATTCCTTGAAGCTCTATATATCCTTCGGTTATTTTCAACGCATCTATTTTATTTTCAACAGCTTTTTTGTAAATTCCCGCGTCCGATGTGATGATTGCGTTTTCTGAAACTACGCATATACTGCATTTTGCGTAGCCTTGCTTTACGCTCAGAATTTCCCGTTTAAGGGTTTGGTATTCCGCAAGAATTTCTGTTGCCGTACAAGGAGCGTTACAGAACAGATATTTTCCGACCGAAGCGGCGTTATAGCAGATATCACCAGGATACGCGGATTTGAGCGGCTTTGAACCTTTGATAATATCCGCGCCGGGAATTGCGGCTTTGAAATGCTCGTACGCTTCGGGCGCAGTTATAAACCTGTTTCCGCCGAGATGATGAATCATCATGTCGGGATGACCGCACACGGATTCATAGAGCGAATGTACACGGCACGACAAAATACACTTAATTCCCATTGAATTAAGCGTATTTATCACCTCTTTATCGGTTCTGTAATCAACAATTATCCCCGTCAAACGTTTGTTTGGGAGATTGGGTACTGTTATAAATTTACACATATTTTCCCTCAAAAGTACATATGTTTACATAATAATATTATGGTAAATCAATTAGTTCAAAATATAAGTAATGTTTACATAAATATATTATGGTAAACTATTTATTCAAAAACTCAACCGCCGCCTGCGCCATGATTGCCGCGCCTATCGGTAAAGCTCCATCATCGGCTTTGAATTTCGGGCTGTGAAGCGGATAGCATGCGCCGATTTCTTTATTTCCGACTCCAAGCTTGAAATAAGATCCCGGCACAAGCTCGCTGAAATACGAGAAATCATCGCCTGTCATCGACGCTTTTTCGAGTATCACTACATTTTTTACCGAATCAAGCTTCTTCGCGCTTTCAATTACGATTCTATTCATATCCGCATTGTTTACAACAGGCGGAAAAAGCTGATTAAATCTAAATTCAGCCTTCGCACCTATTTTTTCAGCCGTTGTTTCGGCAAGCTCAATAAGTCTGTCGCGCAGAGCGAAACGCGTTTTGTTGTCAAGTGAGCGCGCCGTTCCGGTGAGAACAGCCGTATCCGGCACAACGTTGCGGCACGTGCCTGCGTTAAACGTGCATATAGTCACAACACACGGATTTTCAAATTCCGACGCGATATTTTTATAAGCGTCAATAATCATCGCTCCGGCTGTTACGGGATTTACGCATTTTTCCGGTACTGCTCCGTGTCCGCCTACGCCGGTAATTATAATTTCAAAATCGTCCGGCGAAGCCATTATAGAGCCGTCCTTGATCTGAATATTTCCGACCTCCTCCAGCGGCTCGACGTGCAGCGCGAACGCTCCGTCAACGTGCGGATTTTCCATAATTCCCTCTTCGATCATCGGCAGCGCTCCCCCATCCCCCTCTTCCGCGGGCTGAAAAACGCATTTAACCGTGCCGCGAAGTTCATTTCGCATATCGTACAGGATTTTAGCCGCTCCCAGCAGACAAGCCGCATGAATATCGTGTCCGCAGGCGTGCATCAACCCGTCATGCTCCGACGTGAATTCCACGCCGCTTTCCTCTTGCACCGGTAGCGCGTCGATATCAGCGCGCAGAAGCGCCGTTTTTCCACTTTTTTCGCCGTTTATTTCGGCGACAATGCCGGTTTTGAGCACAATTTTATACGGTATGCCGTATTCGCCGAGCTTTGATTTTATAAATTCGGACGTTTTAAATACGTCAAATTCCAATTCGGGTATTTTGTGCAGACTGTGACGGATCTCGCGAAGCTCCTCCGCCATGTCAAACGCCTTTTGTTCAATTAAATTTTTTACATTTTTCATTTTATCATTTCCTCAAATTCGTCCTCGGAAATAACCGTCACGCCGAGCTTTTGAGCCTTGTCAAGCTTGCTTCCGGCTTCCGCTCCGGCGAGGACATAGCTCGTCTTTTTTGACACGCTCGATGACGTTTTGCCGCCGTGGCTTTCGATTATTGCCGAAGCTTCATTTCGTGTATATTTTTCGAGCGTTCCTGTAAGCACGAAGGTTTTTCCCTCGAAACGAGTGTCCGCTCCCGCGTCCGCGCTGTCGTCAACACAGTTCACTCCCGCGTCCTCAAGACGCTTTATAAACGCTAAATTCTGCGGCTCGGCGAAGAATTCAACTATTGAAACAGCCATTTTTTCGCCTATTTCGTCAATTCCGGTAAGTTCCTCAACTGCCGCGTTTTTTAAATTATCGAGCGTTTTATATCTCGCCGCGACGGTTTTCGCAGCTTTTTCGCCGATTAGTCGTATTCCGAGCGCGTTTACGAGCCGATAGAGCGGATTTGTTTTCGATTTTTCAAGCGCATTCATAAGGTTTTGCGCCGATTTCTCGCCCATTTTATCCATGTCCGCAATATCCTCCGCCTTCAGATAATATAAATCTGCGGCTGTTTCTATAAGTCCCTTGTCAAGGATCCGCTCGATCAATGACGGTCCGAGTCCTTCGATATCCATCGCGGGGCGCGACGCGAAATGTATAATATTCCTAAGTCTCTGAGCCGGACAGTTTACTCCGGTGCAGCGGTACGCCGCCTCGCCCTCCTCGCGCACAACGAGCGCGCCGCATTCGGGGCAGTGCCCCGGCATATGGAACTCGATCTCGTCGCCGCTTCTGTCCTCGGTGAGCACCTCGACGACAGCCGGAATAATATCTCCCGCTTTCTGAATAACTACGGTATCGCCGATGCGTATATCCTTGTCCTTGATATAGTCGGCGTTATGCAGCGTCGCGCGCGACACATTAGAGCCCGCGATACGCACAGTATCGAGAATCGCGAGCGGCGTTAAAACGCCCGTTCTGCCTATCTGAATTTTTATGTCCCTGAGAGTTGTAGTTTGTTTCTCGGCGGGATACTTATACGCGATTGCCCAGCGCGGAAATTTAGCCGTTGAACCCATCTCGGCGCGCGCAGCAAAATCGTTCACCTTTATAACCGCACCGTCTATGTCGAAATAGAGATTGCCTCTCTCCTCCCCTATTCTCAGCACTTCCTCATACGCGTCCTCAATCGTTTTAAATGTCGTGTCGGTGAGAATCGTCTTAAATCCCTGCTCTTTTAAGAAACGCAGCCCCTCAATATGGCTTTTTATCTCAACGCCTTCGACGCGCTGGATATTGAAAACGAATATATCAAGCCTGCGGCTTGCGGCTATTTTCGGATCGAGCTGACGAAGCGATCCCGCAGCCGCGTTTCTGGGATTGGCGAATAACGGCTGCTCTGTGCTTTCAAGCATATCGTTAAGCTTTTTAAAATTTGCCTCCGACAAAAAAACCTCGCCGCGCACCTCTAAAAACGGTATTCTGTCCTTTAGCCGCATCGGAATTGATCGTATCGTTTTAAGATTTTCCGTAACGTCCTCGCCCGTTATTCCGTCGCCGCGCGTAGATCCTCGCGCAAACTCGCCGTTTACGTATTCAAGCGATACCGATAGCCCGTCGATTTTATGCTCAACGACATATTCCGCATTTCCGACAGCCTCTTTTACGCGTCTGTCAAAATCGAGAATTTCCTCCCTGCTGAACGCCTTCTGAAGGCTCTGCATAGGAACGTCGTGCGTTACCTGCGCAAACGCCGAAACCGGCTCGCCTCCGACGCGCGACGTCGGTGAATTAGGCTTTTTAAATTCGGGATATTGCTCTTCGAGCTTTTCCAATTCCACAAGCATCGCGTCGAATTCAAAGTCGGAAATCTCGGGATTATCCTCGATATAGTATTTATAGTTATGATAATTAAGCTGCTCCGTTAATTCTTCAATACGCTTTTGTGCTGTATTCATGCGGCTTTTTCTCCTCTCATCATTTAAACGCTTTTTATAAAAACGTTGGTTGACATAACTTTTTCGGTATGTATATAATGCTCTTATAAAGTTTTGTGTGTACAATTTTAATTCATATATATATTATACCATACGAATATGTGGTATGCAAGTGCAAATATACCGGATGCAGATTGCTTTATTGACAGGCAAACTATAACGATTGCTGAATTTCAATTTCACGAAAAATTAAAAAAACAGAAAGTATAAAACAGAGAAATACGGAGATAATTAATAATGACCTCACAAAATACATTAAGAAAACCGATGTCAGTCGGTTTACCCCCTTATTACAGATGTAAAAATCCGTCGCACATTACGGCGGATTTTTGCTTTATATGCGTGTCACTGATTTGATAGAGCTTGCATAATTCATAAATTAATGTTATAATATCCATTGAAAAATAATCTATATGTAATGTAAATCGAAATATTCCCGCAATTTATGCGAGGGGGCAGCAAAATGGAAATAAAGATTCAGTTTACAAATTATCTTACAGACGAAGAACGCAATATCCGCAAGACTGTTTTTATGGATGAACAGGGCTTTGTTGACGAGTTTGACGACGAGGATATACACGCCGAGCACGCAGTGTTATACGCTGACGGAAACGCCGCGGTGTGCTGCCGCTTCTTTGAGAAAGACGGAGTATACATGATAGGACGCTTCGCGACGATGAAAGAATACCGAGGTTTAGGACTTGGCGCAGAGCTTTACTATGCGGTTGAAGAAAAGCTTAAAGAGCGCGGCGTAAAAAATCTCGCGCTGTCGGCGCAGCTCAGAGCGAACGGATTTTACAAGAAGCTCGGATTTACGGCAGTTGGAAAAACATATCTCGATGAAAGCTGCGAGCATATACGTATGGAAAAGACGATTTAAGTAAATAACGGACGGTAAATACCGCCCGTTTTTTTCCTGTATGTTATTTTATGTCCGCGCCATACCAATGCTTTTTCGCGTTTTCAAGTACGCCGCCGCTATCGCCGCCGCTGTTATTATCCAGCTGACCGGATAAACCATTAAAAGCGTATCAAACGTCGGCGACTGTGGAAAGACTATGTAAACCCAAATCAATCTCACTCCGCACACCCCGACGATCGAGATAAGCGCCGGAACAAGCGACTTACCCAAGCCTCGCATACTTCCGGACAATACGTCCATGATTACATTGAAAACCTGCGGCAAAAGCGCATAGCGCATTCGTATGCAGCCCAAATCCGCGACGGTTTGCTCGGATGTGTATATTTTTATCAGCGTGTGTCCGGGTAAATAGAACGCGAGCGCCATCGCCATTGTAAATACCGAGCCGAGCAGCAGGCACCACCTTGTTACCGAGCGGCAGCGCTCGTATTGACCTGCGCCGTAGTTCTGACTTGTAAACGTCACGCAAGCCTGGCTGAAGGAGTTGAGCATATAATACGCGAAAAACTCGAAGTTGATCGCCGCCGCGCAGCCCGCGACAGCGTCCGAGCCGAGCTTGTTTAAGGACGACTGCACGCACACGTTTGAGATGGAAAACACGACGCCCTGGAGCCCGGCGGGAAGTCCTATCTGCGCGATTTCGCGTAAAATTCTGAAATCTATTCGCAGATTTTTGAACTTTATTTTAAGCGCGCCTTCCTCATGCATCAGGAAGAACAGCAGCATACCCGAGCTTACGACATTCGCGATAACCGTCGCGATCGCGACTCCGGCGACGCTCAGCTTGCACACTATAACGAAGAATAAATTCAGTATAATATTGATAATGCCCGAAACGAGCAGCGCAAAGAACGGGCGCTTTGTGTCGCCTCGGCTTCGCAGAATTGCCGCCTCAAAGTTATAGAGCATTATAAACGGCATACCGAGAAAATAAATCCTAAGGTACAGTATCGCCAAATCTATAATGTCGTCCGGCGTCGACATGAGCGTTAAAATCGGGCGCGTTATAAACTGTCCCATTATCATGATGATAATACCGCTCAAAAATGCCACAGTGACAGCCGTATGAGCCGCCAGTCCCGCGCGCCGAGCGTTGTTTTCGCCGAGATATCTCGCGATTACAACGTTCGCGCCTATAGACAATCCGACGAAAATATTTACCAGCAGATTTATAACCGAGCCGTTGCTGCCTACCGCCGCCAGCGCGCGGCTTCCCGCAAACTGTCCTACCACGGCGATATCCGCGGAGTTAAAAAGCTGTTGTAAAATGCTGCTCGCGGCGAGCGGCAGCGCGAACAGTAGTATCTTATCCCAAAGTGAGCCGTTAAGCATATCTATTGTTCTTTTTTGTTTTTGCGCAGTTGTCATATAATTTCCTCCAAAATATTTTAGTTTAAAGTCAACAAAATATCAAGGGAATAAATCCCTTGACATTTTGCTTTTTTATTTTTTGTTTATTCAGCCGAGCTGATCACAGCGTCGGATATTGTAACGCTGGCGGTTGAACCGGCTTTTGCCTGATTATGGATCTCCACCATTGTTATAGGCTCTGTAATCTGGGCATCATTTGATAGGTTTCTGAGATTAAGATTTTCTCCCGAGCCCATTACCTTTCCCTGAGCGTCTGTTATTGTCAGACTAACTCTCGCGCCTTCGCCGTCTCCTACGTGTGTGAAATCATATTTAAAGGTATATGTTTCGCCGATTGTAAGCGACGTTTTTGTTATATCCTGAGCATCCGTAGACTTCCATTGAACCTTCGCCTTGCCGTTGTCATCCACAAGCTGCCAGCCTCCGCCTACCGCGTCTTTTGTTCCGGCTATATGAGCATCGCTCATAAATCGGAAGAAAAATCCGTCAGTGTTGTTTCTGTCATTACTGCTGTTTGCCGGCATTGAATTTATCGTCACCTTATGTTCGAGCGTGAACGAACCGTAGTATGTACCTATAAACCTTTTATCGGTTTTCGAGGTCGTTTCGCTGTTTTCATAAGTTCCGTTTAAATCCGACACAGCGGATTCGGTAACTGTTATTGTAAATTCCGCTGTTTTGCCCATATAATTTACCGTAACGGTTTGCTCGCCGAGCTCCTTTGTGCTGTATTCGAGCGTGTAACCGTCAACGACCGCTGTCGTTTCGTCCTCGTAAACAGCCGTTACCACAAGCCCTCTCGTGTCAAGTTCCGACATCTGCGGAACCTCCTTGTTGTCCGGCTCGGATGTGATCTCTATTCTTGCGATATTTTTCACATATACGGTCAATTCCGCGCTTACGCCTTTATACGTGATCGTTATCTTCTGCTCGCCCGCAGTGTTTGCGTCGTAACCGGAAACCGCATAGTAATTTATTTCCTTTTCCGTCCCGTCCTCATATACCGCCGAAACCTTCATTCCGCCGAGATTCAAATCTTCGCCTACGGCATATGTTGTCTTGCTCGGTTCCTGTGTTATTTTCAGGCTTGTCGGAGAGG
The DNA here is from genome assembly GCA_947627795.1 of uncultured Clostridia bacterium. Lineage (GTDB taxonomy): Bacteria > Bacillota > Clostridia > UBA1381 > UBA1381 > CANQXJ01. The sequence goes on along the minus strand of CANQXJ010000001.1, from coordinate 36,553 downwards.
GCTCGAATACTTCCTCTCCCATATAGAAGCCCACATGAGGCGGCTGATTGTAACAGGTCTGTTCCGCCGCAACACCGCTGCGGTATACGGGATCGTGCATGAGAGTTTTTATCTTATAATCGGTCGGCGTCGTCGTCATAAATACGCGAAGCTTGTTTCCGTCTGTCGTCGGATAAACAAGCTCCTCGCGCCAGTCGCCGAGTATATCCGCCTGCAAGCCCGGATTTGACTTTGTTCCGTTGATTTTCGTACAGCCGCTCGCGCGGAATATTCTGCCCATTCCGTTTCCGTTCCAATCGGTTACGTCCGTTCCGTCGAGAAGCTCGTCGTATAAATCGCCGTCCCAAAATATACGGAAGTTCGTGCTCATACCATAATTTCCGGCTGTAAAATTGCTTCCGCCGTCCGAGCGGTACGTACCCGCCGCGCTTGTCACCTGATAAAATCCGCCCGCGCCTATATTTGCCATAACGCCGCGTCCCGTATCGCCGCCGGCTGTCCAGTGCCTTATAATGTCGCCGGTATCTGCGTTTATTACCGACATGCCGTAGTTGATTTCAACCGGCTGACCGCTCATGGTATTCGGGCCGCTGTCCTCGTGCACCGTGAAGAATTCAAGTCCTTGAATTGTCGGATCATAATCGCCTATATGAAGCGCGTCGCCGTGCTCCATGAACGTGCACCAGCGCGGCTTGAATGTGTTGTCGTCCTTGACCTCCATGCAGAGCGCGCCCGTGATAAACTCGTCCTTGCCGTCGTTATCGACGTCCGCCACGGTACAGTTATGGTTGCCGTTGCCGACGTATATACCCGCTCCGTCGTAATATCCCGGCTGACCGCTTTTTGTGTCAAAACGATAATCCGGCGAAAGCTTTTCACCGTCGAAACTTATACCCGCTATACTCGTTCTCTGCTGACCGTTTCTTCCGAAATAATAGCCTCTGAGATATACCGCGTAAGGCTTTACTCCGTCCAGATACGCAACGTTTGCCACAAATCTGTTTGAGCGGTTGCCCGATGTATCGCCAAAGGAAGAACCGTCGCCTACGCGCGCCGTGGGAAGGCTTATCGTGTCAAGCGCCGCGCCCGTCTCGCCGTCAAACACCGTGAGAAATTCCTTGCCAGTGGTTATAATTCCCCAGCCGCTGCTCGGTCTGTAGTCGGTAGTCGCGTTTGTTTCGTCTGAAATTTCGGCAATGCTTGTTTCGGTTTTTGCCGCTTTTGACACATACTCGCCGTTTCCGTCGGTAGAGCCTACGGACGTTTGTACCATCATTTCGGATTTTCCGTCGCCGTCAAAATCATAAACGAGGAACTGCGCCGTATGAGCGCTTGAATATATGTTCCTTCCGAGATTTATATCCTTATCCCAAAGCTTTGTTCCGTCGAGCTTATACGCCGCATAGCGCACCGTGCCGGAATATGAGCCGTTGCCGCTGCCGGGCGAGCCTACATCATGCTCTGATGAAACCCATTTAACAACAATTTCATATTCGCCGTCGCCGTCAAGGTCGCCCGTTGAGCAGTCGGTAGGAGAAAAGTTAAATGTGCCGACAGTTTCGCCGCTCGGAGTTTTTATTGTTTCCGCGGCAGGCTTTTTGAGAGGAATGTCAAAATAACTGTTGGCGTACGGCTTTACAACTCCTACAGTTTCCTCAGGCACAGGCTCCATTCCGTCCCAAAAAAACACCTTATCAGGCTCAAAGCCCGCGTCAAAGCTGTACGCTCCGATTGATTTGATTTCCTTTTTAATAACCTTTTCCAATATATTGCCGTCATCGCCGTATTTTACTGCGTATACGGAAAGACCGGCTTTCGGCGAGTTTACCGTAATCGTGCTGCCGATGAAGCTTACGCCCATATCCATTACGTCAGCCGTTTCGCCCTCTTTTAATACATAATATGTACTGTCCGCCTTTCCTTCAGCGTCAAGATAGTTCGTTTTATTTCTTTCAGTCGCAATTTTTTCACCGTCGCGGTAAATGTCAAACGACACGTTTTCCTCCGCGCTTCCGTATACGGTATCCTCGCTGCCGAATAAGCGCCAGCTTAAATATACTCCGTTCGTGGTTTTTATAGCTACAAGACCTCTGCCGAGCTTTTCCATCTCTCGCGTTTGCAGAGTTTCCTCGCTGTAGCCTTTTGCCGCGTCATAAACATAATTGTAGCTTGTCGTTTCCGTCGACTTAGCTTCCGTTTCCTCAGCGCTTACCGGCACAACAGCAACCGATGCGGCAAGAGCGGACGCAAGCAATACGCTTAATATTCGTTTCATTTTTTCCATCTCCTTGCTGAATGTTTTAATTATGTATATTTTATCACGTCCTGAAAAAAATAACAATAATTTTGCAAAATGTTCACAAAATATATACAATTTAAGCGAAAAAACCAACAAAAATCCCGAGATTTCTCATCTCGGGATTTATTAAATTGCTTAATTGGGCGTGTCTTTTTTCAATATATCCGATTCAAATATCGGCTCCATACCTTCCACATCACTCCATAAGAATACCTTTAAATCATAATCTGCGGGATTGTTTTCAAAGGTAAGTGATTCGGCAGTGTCAGAATTTTCTTCCACAGTAACAGTTTTAGTTTTGACTTCCGCAAGAGTATCGCCGTCATAAAGCGCTCCTATAAGCTTTGCGCCTTTATATGCTGTTGATCCGGCAAATGTGATATTCGCCGTTTTATCGCTGACGGAATCTATAGTGAGATGCGGATCGACCGTAACAAGTATTTTTGTAAACGGAACCGCCGGAGCAAGATAATTTTTCGTCGCACCGCTTTCGTCAGTCGCAAGCGAAGCCGAACCTATATAATAGCTCGTATGAGGCGGCTGGTTATAACCTGTGTTCTGCCAAGCTATCGCGCAACGGTACTGGCTGTCGTGCATGAGAGTTGTCAGACGATACTGCGTCGGTATGCAAGACATAAAGATTCTCAAATTGTTATCGTCGGTTCTGAATATTACCTCTTCTCGCCAATCGCCGAATATATCCGCGCATAAACCCGGAGTCTTCTTATTGCTGTCGTTGGACGATGCGCCCGGGAAATATGTCGCGTTGCTTTTTGCCCATACATATCTATTAAGCCCGCTGGCTGTAAGCTTGCCGAGCATAGTATCGTCAAGCAACTCCCAATCAAGCTTGTCGTCCCAATAAATTCCGAAATTTATAAATCTGGTTCTGTTATTGCCGTCAGGTCTATCCGCCGCATATTGAGTTCCGTCCTGCTTAAATATTCCTCCGTTGCTTGACGACCAAAATAGCGCCAGCGCGGAAGGATCGTCAACGAAGTTACCCATAATGCCTCTGCCGACGTCGCCCGTAGCTGTCTGAGTCATTATACTTCTATCATACCTTTTAATATCAATAGCGTAATCTATGGTCAAACCTGGACCGTTTTCTTGTTTACCGGCTTCATGTACCATAAACACCTCTTGTTTGCCGTCGTTGTCAAAGTCGGAAACGTGTTCCGCGTCGCCGTGACCGCGTCCGTCTGAATAAAGCACCGTTCCGTCATCATCCAAAAAAGCAGATCCGAATATAATCTCGTCTTTGCCGTCGTTATCCAAATCGGCTACAGACAAGCTGTGCGCACCCTGACCGTATAACGTATAGCCCGCCTTGGATTCTCTTAATGTGTTTCCTTTGCCGTCCTCCACCCAGCTCTTTTTTTCTTCGTTTTTGCTTATCCATTGCTCCGTAAGGTTTTCGCCGTCCCACGAATACGCCGTAACGTAGGCGAATGTGTAGTAACCTCTTACCTCTATAAGGCTCGGCGTTTTTCCGTTAAGATAAGCCACGCCGGCAAGATAACGCTCGCAGCGGTTTCCGTAGTTATCGCCCCATTGACCGGGTTTACTTCCCCCGTCTTTTATAGTTCTCGGCGGGTCGAAATTTACAGTCTGCATAGCCTCTCCCGTTTCGCCGTTAAATATAGTAAGCCATTCCGGTCCGTCCAAAACGTATCCGGATTTATTGCGGTATTCTTTAGTATTGTCTCCGGCTTCGATATTCTTGCCTACAGCGGACACATAATTACCCTTTCCGTCCTTTGAACCCGGCGCGGTTTTAAACGCGATTTCCGCTTTACCGTCGCCGTCAAAATCGTATACCATATACTGAGTATAGTGCGCGCCCGCGCGGATGTTAGGACCTAAGTCTAATCTCCAAAGCTGCGTTCCGTCAGTCTTATAAGCATCAATTATAACATTTCCGGTAATACCGCTCTGCGAGTTATCCTTGGAATTATCCGGATCCCATTTAACAATAAGCTCATATTCGCCGTCGCCGTCGAGATCGCCGACGCTCATATCGTTCGCGGTATAATTATATTTTGTTCCGTCGCTCAAGGTACCCGGGCCGGGATTCTGAACAGGAACATCCATATACGCGGTCATGTTTGTAGGATATGTACTGTCACCGTAATTTGTATATTGGCTCGAAGGAATAGGCGTAACCTCCTTTTCAGCCGAAGCATCAGCGCCTGCGGGAACAACCTTATATTTGCTCGCCGCCTTGCCTGCGGCGTCCGTCCAGCAGGTCGCGCCGTCAACTTCGCTTGTATGGATTTTTTCACCATCCCTGTAAATATCAAACGCCTGATTCTCAAGACTTTCCGTGCCGAGCAGTCTCCAGCTTAAGTATACGCCGGCGCTGCCGGTATCGACCGCGACAAGACCTCGTCCCAGCTTTTCCATCTGACGTGCCATAGGCTGATATGACGGGGTTTTCGCCTCATCCGCGCTTACGGGCAGAACCGAAGCTGAAACTGTCAAAGCTATACAGACAAGCGAGCTTATAATTCGTTTCATGTTAGTATCTCTCCTTGCTATAGTAATTTTAATTAAAAATATTCTATCATATTTTTACTGAAATAACAAGAAAACATAAAAAAAATAATAAAAAAACACTGATAATTAACCTTTTTTTGTACAACATAAAAAAAGTTTTCACTTTAATGGCATAAACGGTTGAAAAAATATATCGAACTGTGTTATAATATATAAGGTTATACAATAGATTATGTAAAAGGGGCTTACAACCATGAGGATAAAGATTATCGCGCTTTTCTGCGCGGCTGTTATGTTTGTTGGTATATGCGCTTCGGCTCGGTATTCGAGCGATGATTTACCGGATAGATTGAATGACGCGGTAAAATGGTCTGAGGAATACTTTGATCCTTCTTTAAATCCGCAGTTTGAAGGCTCGTCATATCAGATTATGGCTTTGGCGCGAATGGGCAGGGATTATGATTATTCCTCTTATTTGAGAAACATAGAGGATTATACCGCCGGATATACGGAATATACTCCCGCTTCGTCTTACGCTCTTGCCTCTCTTGCGATAAGCTCCGCCGGTGGCGATCCGAGAAACGCGGACGGACGCGACCTGCTTGCCGACGGAATTTATAACAGAGCTGAAAGCTCGCCGCTTTTAGGTGGAAGCATTAACGATATAAGCTTGTCGCTTATTGCTCTTGATTCAAAAAACTATAATATACCCGAAGGCGCTTCCGTTACAAGAGAAGATATGATTTCGACGCTTATCGGACTTCAGCAACCGGATGGAAGCTTCGGAAACGCGTACAGCACGGCGCTCGCACTGTCCGCTCTTTCGGGATATGTCGGTGAAAATGTCTCCGCCGAAGCGATAAATTCGGCGGTGGATTATTTATCCTCCGCTCAGAACGCGGACGGCGGATACGACGATCTTGAGACGACAGCGGCTGTGTTAATGGCATTGGATACCGTAGGCGTTAACAGCGACAACGATATGCGTTTTGTAAAGAATAATAATAACGTTACGGACGCTCTGCTAAATTATGGTGCGCCTGATGGAAGCTTCTACGCTTACGGCGACGGCACGGGCGAAGCAACCGGAATAGCAGCCTGCGCAATGACAAGCCATTTGCGCTATCTTGACTCTAACAGCGATTTCTTCAGCTTTGATATGCCTGATATGCCGCAGTCAATGGAAGAGTTTAACCGACCTGAAAATAACGATACAAACAACGGTGCTGCCAATAACACCTCCGGCGGAAATACTTCAAGCGGCAGCTCAAATAATACTCCCGCGAACAGCGGTTCCAACAATAGTTCTTCGAGCGGAAGTTCAAGCAATAATAACGGCGTAAGCACTGCTGCTCCGAATAATAATAGTTCAAACGACGATAACTCAAGCAACGGTTCGAACAGCGGCAGTTCGAGTGGGAGCTCAAGCAGCGGCTCAAACAGCAATTCGAGCTCAAGCTCGGGCAGCAGCTCAAACAGCAGCGGTTCAAACAACAGTCAGCCGGCAAGAACAAGCCGTCCTTCTTCATCGTCGTCAGGTACAACTCCAAGACCTGCGGCAACAATTATGCCGAGAGTTACAGTCGCGCCTCGCGCCACAGTCGCTCCCAGACCATCTAATGCTCCGGGAACGAGTACAACGCGTCCGGCAAGAACACCTAAACCTACCGAAAAGCCCGAGCTTGTAGGCCCGGTAAGAGTTCCGGGACCTATGCCGGCGCCCACGTCGACGCCGGAGGCTGACGCCGAGCTTGCCGGCGCGTTAGAGCGTGACGGCAAAGGTGTGCCCGTCGCAGTGGGAATAATTGCGTTATTCGCTCTTGGGGCTATAGCTTTGGCATTTCTTGCAAATCGCAAAAAACCGATAGGACGTATCAAAACCAAAAAAGAAAAAACCAAATCCAAACCAAATAATCTCGTAAATGGCTCGGCGGACACATTAAAACAAAACGAGAAAGATAAGGCTTATCACGCAAAAATACACCGCCGTACGGAAATTCACGGCGCATATAAAACGAGAGAAAAATATAAGAAACGCGGAAAATATAAGGGTTCGTACAGAAAATAAAAATTATAATTTATAAATGCTCATCCAAAAGCCGACAGCTTTTGGATGAGCATTTTCAATCAGTAAAAAAGACAAATTTATAAAACATTATTTTTCGCGTTTTTAAGCATTTGTCTCGCGTGCTCTATAGCGAGCTTTGTCATGTCCGTACCGTCAGTAAGACGTGCAATTTCGGCGGCGCGTCCGTCAAACCCGAGTTCCTCGAGAGTTGTTTCGGATTGTTCTCCGTCGGAATCTTTTCTTATAAGATAATGATTGTCGGCGGCAGCCGCAAGCTGAGGAAGATGCGTTATGCAGATTACCTGCTTTGTTTTGCCGATGCGCGCAAGCTTTTTCGCTATTTTCACCGCGGCGCTTCCCGATACTCCCGTGTCAATCTCATCAAAAATCAATGTTCCAACACTGTCGGAGTCTGCTAAAATCGACTTTATCGCAAGCATCACGCGCGACAGCTCTCCGCCCGAAGCGATTTTTACAAGCGGCTTCAGCGGCTCGCCCGGATTTGTGCTTATCATGAATTCAACTTTATTCATGCCGTTTTCGTAAAACTCGTCGTCGTTTTCAACGTCCACGCAGAAACGCGCGCGCTCCATGTTTAGCTCGGCAAGCGATTTTTCTATCTTGCCCTGCAAATCAGCCGCGGCTTTTTCGCGTGATTGGGTAAGGATTTTTCCCTTTTCCTTCAGCATCTCCGTTGTTTCGGCAAGCTCCATCTGAAGCTCCGCTGTGCGCTCGTCGCTCGTCTGTATGCTTTTTAATTCTTCCTCGGCTGTTTTTTTGTATTCCAAAATATCGTTTATACTGTTTCCGTATTTGCGCTTTAATTTTGATATGAAGTCGAGCCGTTCTTCTATATCGTCAAGCTCCTGCGGCTCAAAATCCACCGTAGAACCAAATTCCTTGATTTCATGCGCGGCATCCTCTATCGAGTACATTGCGCTTTGCAGCGACTCGTAAACATCGTTTAACGCGGGAGTTAAATCCGTTATGCCCGACAAAGCATTTACAGCCACGCTGATACTGTCGTATGCCGACTGTTCCTCTCCGTTCTCGTATAAATTTGCGTATGCTTCCTCTATTGAGGACGTTATTTTTTCTGCGTTCGCCGCAATTTTTCGCTGTTCCTTTAAGTCCTCCTCCTCGCCATTTTCAAGGTTTGCTGCGGTTATTTCGTTAATCTGATATTCTAAAAGCTCCATTCTGCGCGCTTTTTCACGCTCGTCCGTGACAAGGGTTTTAAGCTCCTGCTCAATTGAGCGTCTTTTGGCGTATATTTCTCGATAAGCGTCAAGCTCCGCGCCGTTTGCGGCGTACGCGTCAAGGAACAAAATATGCTTCTGAGGAGTGAGCAGCGCCTGATTATCGTGCTGACCGTGTATGTTCACGAGCTTGTCCGCGATTTCTCTGAGCGCGCCGAGCGTCACGACGCTGCCGTTTATTCTCGCCGTGCTTTTTCCGTCGCTTGTAAGACGGCGGCTTATTATAAGCTCGCCGTCCTCAATGTCTATGTCGTTTTCTTCAAGTATCGCGTTAATTTCATCGTTTGTGTCAAATACCGCCTGTACCGACGCGTTTTCCGTGCCGAAGCGAACAAGCTCCTTATTGGCGCGGTTGCCGAGAAGCATATTGACAGAGTCGATAATAATCGACTTGCCCGCTCCAGTTTCGCCTGTAAGCACGCTCATTCCGCCGCGCAGATCAACGTCGAGACGGCTTATTACCGCGATATTTTTTATTGACAAATGATTAAGCATTTTACTCCCCTTTTGTCCTGAATACCTTTCTCAGCTTCTCCGTAACCTCAGCCGCCTTCGCCTCGTTTTCGGTAATCATAAGAATTGTATCGTCTCCGGCAATTGAACCCAAAAAATCATTGTGCATAGCCGAATCAACGGACGCCGCCACGGCTGACGCCATTCCGGGATACGTCTTTATCACTATCGTGTGAAGCGCGTAATTTATTTCCTTTACCGTGTCGGAAAAAATGTCTATATGCGTATCCGCTTCGCGGGATAACGCCGGCGGCACGGAATAGACCGAGCCTCCGCCCTGAGACGGAATTTTTACAAGCCCAAGCTCCTTGATGTCGCGCGACACGGTAGCCTGCGTTACCGCGAAGCCGAGCTTGCCAAGCTCGTCGATAAGCTGCTCATGCGTGCGGATTTGCTTTTCTCTTATTATTTTTATTATCTGTCCCTGACGTTTATATTTCATTTTATCGCTCCCCCCTCACGACAATTTCATAAGCACCGTTTTAAAGAACGATTGCTTTCCTATTTTTATAAGTTCCAGTTCGTATTCCGATTTAGTTATAACAATCTCGTCTCCGGCAGCCATAAACCCTTTTATATCGCCGTCAGCCGTGATTATACCCTTGTTTCCTGAAAACGTTTCGTCAAGCCGCACGCGGATCAAATGCTTATCCGAAAGCACCGCGCTTCTTACCGACAGCATATGCGCGCATATCGGAGTCGCGACAAACAAGCTCATATTAGGGTCAACGACCGGTCCGCCCGCCGATATCGAATAGCCGGTAGAGCCGGTCGGCGTGGCTATGATAAGCCCGTCGGCGATATAGCGGTTTACAAGCTGCTTATCGGAAAACAGCTCAACGCTTATAAGCTGCGCCTCGGCTGTTTTAGCAACTACCACGTCGTTTAACGCGTGGAAAACGTCAAGTCCGTCGCTGCTCCGTCTTTCAACACGCATCATCATGCGGCGTTCCGTTTGATAATCGCCCGAAATCAGCTTTGAAAGAGCCTCGTCCATACCTCCGATTTCAATCTCGGTCATAAATCCCACCTTACCGAGATTTATTCCGAGAACCGGTATATGTTTTTTCGCACATGAAGCCGCGACGCTTAAAATAGTACCGTCGCCGCCGAGAACGAGCACCGCGTCGCGGTCGTCGTAAAGCTCGCTCTTCGGCACAAAATTAACTCCGCGCCCTATTACCGAGTATTCCTCGTCCATGTATATTTCCGCGCATGTTATCAGGCTTTCTACCGCTTTTATTGTGTTGCCAAGCCCTATATCCTTCCCGTCGTTCGGAATTACAACAATTTTTTTCATATCCTGCTCCTGTTTTTATACAACCTTAAATATAACAGGCAAAAAGTACCTAATGGTATTTTACCATCGGATACTTAATTTGTCAATCCGATACTTATTTTTACTCAACATACGCGTACTCGCCCATGAAGAATATCTCGCCGGTCTCGTCGTCGCAGATGTAGAACTCAAACGGCTCGTCTGCGACAAATTCCATTACAGGCTCGGGCGTGCTCTGCACCTGCGCGGATGTCGGAGCCATTGCGACAACGGTCGCCGCCGAGGCTTCCGTTCCGTTTTCGTTCATGTCGATATGCGTTTTCTGAATAACCTTGTCTATATACGCCTCGGCATTTTCAAACATAGGTGAAAATTGTGCCGTATCCTTCGAGAACGCTCGTTTGATGCCCAATTCCGCGAGTATGTCCTTTAAATCAATATCGCTGTCAAGACGGAATTTCGGGATTTTTACGTGTACCGTTTTAAAGCCGGAATCAAAGCTCTGATGCTCTATGTCTATCATGTCGCCGATTATGAAGTACGCGCTCAAGCCACCGTAATACGGCAGACGCACTATTTCGGTGTTCTCGTTTTCATAGTAATAGAAATGCCCTGTCTGCTCCATGAAATCAAGCTCGGCTTTTTTGCCGTTTCTGTCGGTAAACGTGTTCTTTTTCGTAGCGCCCTCGGGGAATTGGGTTTCCCATTGAGCCTTCATATAAATCGCGTTCACGATCGCGGCGAGGAAATCGGAGCTGTCGATAAGGTTATTTATCGTACCGTTTGTCTTTTCATTCACCCAGCCGTTTACGCGCTCAACAGCGTTTTTATTATTCACCCTTTCTGACGTTCCGCCGTATTTGTTTATAATTAAATCCTCAAATTCCTTTGAAAATTCCGCGTTCGGAATAGTGTCCTCGTTGAGCCAAATAGAATTTGCGAGAGCGAACTCGGGGCGCTTGTGCGCGTCGTCGGCAACCTCGCTGTTCATCTGCTTCGCGTTTTCCATGTACTCGACAAACGACAGCGCGTAATCGTTGAAGTCGCCGACGTTAGCCTCGTCAATGTTTAGCGCACCGAGAATTTCCTTTCTCGTTTCCCCCTCCGCTCCGTTTGCCGCCATCATCAGCGCCATTCTGAGCGAGAACGGCGAGAGCATATAATTCCTGTCATGCGGCATATGCGCCATCAGTTTTTCAGCGAGAGTAGACTGCTTTTCGGGAGTTTGCGTTGTTTCGGGAGCCTGCGTCGGAGCATCCGTCGGCTCGGGAGCGGACGTAATCGTGACAAGTCTCGCGTCTCCGTCCCATTGCACGTCCGCGTCAAACGCTTCCGATACCGCTCTGAGCGGCACGAGAGTGCGGTCGTTTACAATCTTAGCGGGAGTATCGAGAGATATTGTCTTATGTTCCGTAACATCGGAAACAACCTCATTTGTCCCTGATTCATTTTCCTTTGACTTAAAGCTTGTTACCTGCTTCGTCATTGAATCTGATCCTATGGATAAAAGAATTGTCGTTTGAACGGCTCCCGTGCTCATTTTCCCGCTTTGCTTGAAGGCAAGCACTCTTTGTTCCTCACCGTCCCACTCCACCTTTGCGCCGAGCGCTTCAAAAATCGCGCGAAACGGCACAAGAGTGCGGTCGTTTTCTATGATCGGCGGCACGTCAAAGTCAAGCTTTTTCCCGTCCACCGTCACTGTTATATCGTCCTCCGCCATAGCCGGCACGATCGAAAACGCCGTAACGCACGCGAGTATCGCGGAAATTATTCTCTTAATCGCTTTTTTCATAACAATTCTCCCCGAAAAAATGTAGGGACGGAATTACCCGTCCCCATAATTATACACTTTTATGAATAATAAGTCAACCCTTTCGCCTGATTAATCCCGACATGATATTCGCCGCGCGCTGCGTAGGATTTTCTATACCGCTTATGTAAATCTTCGTAGTGTCAATCGACGCATGTCCCATGCAGCGGCTTACGAAATATATATCGCCCGTCTGCTGGTACAGATATGTTCCGTATGTCGCGCGGAGCCGATGCGGCGTGATGCGCTTGCCGCTTATATTCGCCGCGTATTTTTTTACAATATTGTTCACCGCCTGCGTGCTTATGCGCTTTTTCTTGTTTGAAATAAACAGCGCCTCGCATTCGGCATTATCGCCGAGCACCCGCTTTCTTTTCGTTATCCACTCAAACAGATAATCCATGCACTCATCGTTAAGCTCAAATTCCTTTACGTATCCGCCCTTAGTGACGGTCGATATGATCTGCCGTTTCATGTCGATATCGCCTATGTTTATTTCCGTCAGAGCGGAGCATCGCATTCCCGTGTACAGAAACAGCGTGATTATCGCCATGTCGCGCTCCTTCCACGCGTGCTGATGCTTGCGCGCCTTTGATGTGCCGATTCCGTGTTCCACCTGATTTAGATACCTCTGCGTTTCCTCAATATTTAGCACGTCCGACCGAGCCCGATCTTTAAATTTTTTCCGTTTCGGCGAAACGGTATAAGCCATGGGATTTTGCGTTATCCTGCCCGAGCGCATGAGATAGCTGAAAAAATCCTTCAGCGCCGCGTATGTGCCTGTTCTGTATGAATCCGACGCGTTTTCGCCGTTCTTCTTCTTGAGCCGCGATATGTACTGAGTAATATCGTCCATCGTAATACTTTCGATATCCTTGTCAATCTCCTTTAAAAATTTGATAATTTTACGCACATACACTCCGCGCGTTGTATGCTCGTGGAAATCCATGTAATAGTAAAATCCCGATATGTAGTCCGGCTGATCCTGTATCAGCCTCTCAATCTGCTTTGCGGACTTGTACTCCCTCTCTTCTCTTCCCGTCATTTTTACATCCTCCTTTTCATATGATATCCTATTTTGTTTTGCTTTATTTTAACATAAAAAAATCGTTTTTTGTCGCAAATAAAACAGATTTAATCTACATTTAATATTAGCCAAAATACTGATATCATTTTGTTTTTAATTTGTAATATTTAACTAAAAATTCAACGCGATTTTTATAATATTGACAAACCGCAAATAATCGGTTATAATATTGTCAGAGTGATTAATCACGAAGGGGCGCACCACCTCGGGCGCGGCTTTATTCGTGGTTTTATTTTTTTAAGGAGAGATTGAGAAAATGATACTTAACGGAGAAAACATTTCAATAAAGGACAACATGACGCTTGCAGAACTTCTGTCCGAACGGGGTTACCGCATAACCATGATAGCGGTAGAGCTTAACGGAGCGATACCGCCGAAGAGCGAATATGACAAAATAATTCTTAAAAACAGCGACGTAATTGAGATTGTTCACTTTATGGGCGGCGGCTCGCAGGAAGACGACAAACTCATAATCGGCGGACACGAATTCACATCAAGATTTATATTGGGTTCTGGCAAGTATTCACTCGATTTAATAAAAGCAGCCGTGGAGCACGCGGGCGCACAGATGATTACGTTGGCTTTAAGACGCGCCGCAACCGGCGAAGTGGCAAATATACTCGATTATATCCCCGATAACGTGACGCTTCTTCCCAACACCTCTGGGGCGAGAAACGCAGACGAGGCTGTAAGAATAGCGCGTCTTGCACGCGAGGTCGGATGCGGCGACTTTATAAAAATCGAATGCATACGCGACTCGAAATACCTCCTGCCGGATAATTACGAAACAATCAAGGCGACGGAAATACTCGCAAAAGAGGGATTTATCGTAATGCCGTATATGTACCCCGATTTAAACGCGGCGCGCGATTTAATGAACGCGGGCGCAGCGTCGATAATGCCGCTTGGCGCGCCTATAGGCTCGAACAAGGGAATTTGCACGAAGGAGTTTATAAAAATTTTAATAGATGAAATCGACCTGCCGATAATCGTAGACGCGGGCATAGGCAGACCGTCTCACGCGTGTGAGGCGATGGAAATGGGCGCCGCGGCTGTTATGGCGAATACGGCGATTGCCACCGCCGGAGAAGTGCCCGCGATGGCGGAGGCTTTCAAAAAAGCGATCGAAGCCGGACGAACGGCATATCTTTCCGGAATGGGACGTGTAATTGAAAAAGGCGCGTCCGCGTCGTCGCCGCTCACGGGATTTTTAAGGGATTAATATCAATAAAAGCGGATTCAAATCGGCACATTTTAATTTGAATCCGCTTTTATTACATGGATTAAAGAATTTCATAATAATCTGCAACGCTGTTTGCTATAGCCCACGCGATTTTCGCCTGATACTCTTCATCGTTTAGCTTTGCCTCCTCGTCGGGATTTGAAATAAATCCGCATTCGACAAGTATAGCCGGTATCGGAGGGCTTTTCATAAGAAATAAATTTTCATCCGCAGTCTTGACAGCGTGAGCCTCCGCTTCCGTAACTCCGGCGATTTTATCCTGTATACTTTCCGCGAGTTCCTCAATTTCCTCGTGATTTTTAGAATAAAAAATATGCAGTCCGTTTACTTTCGGATCGGAAAATGAGTTAAGATGAATGCTCAAGAATAAATCCGCGTCACTGTTCTCCATAATATCGCGTCTCTTATGCATATCTGTCACCTTCATTTGACGGATGGTTTTATCGTTTTCATCCCAAAGCCCATCGTCGCCGTCACGTGTCATAACCACGCGCACCCCGCGCGCCTCGAGCACTTCTCTTAGTTTTTGCGAAATAGCAAGATTAACATCCTTCTCAACAGTCCCGTTAATCCCCACCGCCCCACCGTCCGGCGCCCCATGTCCCGCATCAACAACAACGCAGCAAGTCTTTTCCGAAAAAACCTGCGCCGCCGGAATATGCCTTATACAAATCCCCGCCGCTACGCCGACAGTTAACGCTAAAATGAATATCGCGTACTTTTTCATAAAAAAATCACCCCGTATATTTTATGGGGTGAAGTAATGTATAATGTTTGATAATATGATTTTTTTATGTCCGGCTTCAGCAAAGGCGCAGTATGTTTTTGAAAACACACGCGCCGCCGAAATTAAAAACTTATATTTTAATGTTTTTTCAATATATCTCTTATTTCCTCTATCCTCAGCAAATACACACATATTCCGTACACGGCAATGCCTGCGCCTCCGCATACCGCACATGTTATGAGATTGCCCATAACACCGTCAAACCGTCCTCCGACAATTGCATAAAGAATATACATTGCCGCAAACATCACAGCCGCCGATATAACAGCCTTAATCATTGCGGTTATATCCCTGCCCTTAATCATATCAGGATACTTTCTCGCTATGCAAATCCAGTTTAACGCCGCGTTTACAATCGAGCCGAGCGCCGCCGCAAGGGCAAGTCCGTTGGTTGACATAAGATTATAGAATATAAACGCGAACGCTATATTCACAACCATGCTTATAATGGAGTTACGCATCGGCGTTTTACTGTCATGAAGCGAGAAAAACGCCTTTGACAGTATTTCGTTAAGTCCCAGTCCTATCATGCCGACCGAGTAATATTTAAGAAGCGAGCTTATCGCCGCAACTCCCTCCGCACCCATTTTGCCGTAGCCGTACACTACGGAGGCAATCGGAGCCGAAAGCGACATAAACACAGCCATTAGCGGCGCGATAACAAGCACTATCGCCCGCATTGAGCCGACCGTGAGCTTCTTGGCCTCCCCCATTTCGCCGTCGGCTACAGCTTTTGCAAGCTTCGGGAATATAAGATTTGTCACAACGAAGCTGAATACTCCCACAACAATTATATACAGCCTGTTCGATTGCTGAATATACGTGACAGCCGATTCGATATTTGACGCGAAGCGCTGGTTTACAATCGTATACAGTGGCTGCACCCAAGTCGAAACGAGCATAGGCCCCGCCAAAAGAAGCGTCTGCTTTATGTCGGGATCATTGAATTTAAAATCGAGTTTGTATTTTACGCCGAATTTTTTTATCCACGGCACAAGTATCAAAAACTGCAGGCTCCACGCTATTACCATCGTAACCGACAATCCGTACACGCCAAACCTTGAGCCGAACAGCAGGTAATACAGTATTATCGCCGCGTTCGACACCAGGCTTATCAGCGCCGGAATTTTATATTCGCCGAATGATTGGAGAAGCCCGACAAAAGAGAAGGCAAGTCCGGTGAAGATTATCATCGGGAACATTATCGCCGTAAGCGTCGCCGCAAGCTCGTGCTTTTCGCCGGTGTAATTCGTCTGCAAGCTCACCAGCGCACCGCGGAATATAATGCCGACAATTACGATAAGTATCGTTATCGACACAATCATCGTGACGAATTTATTCACGAATTTCATCGCGTCGTCCTTGCCGCGCTTTGCCATTACATCGTTGAAAACCGGTATAAACGTCGCCGAGATGACGCCGCCGATTATCACGTCAAAGAACGTTGTGGGTATCGTCGAAGCCGTCAGGAACGCGTCCGAAACCATGCCCGAACCGAAATACGCCGTAAGCATTGAATCGCGCACCAGTCCGAGCGCCTTTGACAAAAGCGTTACTATAGCCATAAATCCGGCAGTGAAGAGTATGCCGCTTCCCTTTTTGCCGTTACTCAACCGTCAACACTCCCTTTTTCGTAAAGCTCGATCGCGAGCCTGCCGTTTTCAGCCGCGAGCGCGCGAAGCTCTTTAAAGCTATTTTCAAGTTCCTCCTTGATTTCACCGTAATTTTCCATGCATTCGTCAAGAAGCGATTTAAGCCTTTCAAATGTCACCGTCTCAACGCGCACATGAAGGCGTTGCGCGGCGCGTTCCATAAACGCGCGTATCTTTGGATCATATTCAAGTCCGATTATCGGAACAGCGTTTATTGCTGCGTATATCAGCGAATGAAGCCTCATTCCGACGCACACGTCAAACGCGTTTACTATTGCAATCATATCCTCCACTCCGTAGCGCTCGCCTATTACAACAGATTTATACCGCATTTTACGCATAACCGACTGCGATATCGCGTAATCCTTGCTTGACTGCATCGGAAGAAATACCGGGAATAATCCGTATTTCACTTGCGCGTAATCGCATAATTTCGCAATTATGTCCTCAAAATCAGCTCCCAGCGAGCTCCATTTTCTGACCGATATTCCGATATATTTTTTATTATCGGGCGCACCCGCGTTTATAATAAGCTCGCGTCCGCGCTCGTTGTTTCCCCTGTCAAGCCCGAATGTCGGATCGGCGGTTACAAGCGTCCGAGGCTCGGTAACGCCTATATTCTTCAGGGTTTTTTCCGAGGCATCGTCACGGAGCGTTATCAGATTTACCTTATTCAGAACCTTTTTCGTCTTTTTGCGGTTCATATTTTTGTTAAGCGGTCCTATTCCGTTTGAGTAAAGCATCACCTTAAGACCGCGTCTGTGCGCCATAGCAATTATGGCGAGATAATACCAAAGCGACTTGGTGCTTGTTCCGTCCTGTATAAGTGTTCCGCCGCCGGATATGAGCATATCGGCTTTTTTCATATGTTGTATTATTTTAAATATATTTAATCTGTTTATTGCTCTTACGCGGTAATCGAGAACTGTTCTCTTCGGATTCGCGCTCAGCACCACAATATTCGGGCTTTCCTTATTTTCGCAGAGGTTTTTTATTATAGCCGTCAGAAGCGCGTCGTCGCCGCTGTTGTTGAAACCGTAGTAACCGGAAATAAGTATTTCCTTCTGCTTCGACAGCGCCCAGTTATAAACCGCGATAGTATCGTCTGCCATACGCGATACCGAGTAGTTATTCTTTATAAGCTCTCTGCCGTAAACACCCAGTGCATTTTGCTTCTGCACGTCCATGCTAAAGAAGCTTAAGATATCCCTTTTAATCAGCTCTGCCGATGACGCTTCGCAGCCGCGGCAGCAAAAATTAGTGTCAATGCCCACATCAAGCTTGCTCTCGTCAAAAAGTCCTATATACCCTTCATTGCCCGCGATAACAACAGGCTTTTCGGCAGCCATAGCCTCAAGCGCGGCGCGGCTCACGCCTACAAACAGTCTGCATGGCGCGATAAGCTTGTTTATATCCGTCCTCGAACCGGTAAGCGTTATAACCTCGCGCTTCGCGTCCTTGTTTACCGCGTCCGCCATTTCCTTGACGGTTTCGAAATCGTCGCCGTTTCCAACAAGGATAACACGCAGATTTTCTATTTCCGTCATCAGCGCCGGCGCAGCTTCGATAAGCTGCTTCGCCGCGAGACTTCTCGACTCGTCCAAACGGCTTACGTATGTTATGACATTTTCGTTTTCCGAAATATGAAATTCTCTTTTAACCGGCTCGGGCGAAATCTCCGGAGAGAACTTTTCCGTATCGATTCCGTTTATCGTCACACGTATATCGTGCTCGGGAATTTTGTAATTGTCAATAAGATATGTTTTTATATCCTCGGATACCGCGACGGTTTTCTGCCCCCAGTCGGTGATGTATTTAAGTCCGTATTTCGTATTGAACACCCAGTGAGCCGTCGTTACGAACGGAAAGCCCATTTTCTTTTGCAGCTTGCCGAGGATAAACGACGGTATTCTCGCGTGAGAATGTACTATATCTATTTTTTCATCTACTATGATACGCTTCAAGAGCCTCGCGGCTTTTAGCATATTCTGCGGCTTTTTGTTCTGCATGGGAACGACGTAGTGCTTTATTCCGTTTTCCTCGAGCTCCTTAACATACACGCCGCCGTTTGATGTGACGATCACGTTATAGCCCTTGCGCTTAAGCTCCTTAGCAAGCTCCACGACATGCGTTTCCGCGCCGCCGATATTGAGCTGCATCAGCGCCAAAAGTACGTTTCTTTTTTCCATTTGTATTCTCCTCAGAATTTCGGATTACTCTGCTTTAATTATAATAAATTTGGTATAAAATATCAAGCGGTTTCGTTCTTTTTAATGCAAATTCTTTCCCAAACAATCACTTTTTCCACGTCCACGTCATTTTATACGCGAAATCACCGTTAATTCTGTACTTTTCCTGCGGCAGCGGACCGCAGCTGTTAGTGCCGATCCCGCTCTGCCTGTAATCGAGACAAAGCACCGTATACCCGCTTTTTTCAATTTCGGTATTGTGCCTTTTCGAGCCTAACTCCTCCTGAGTATAACGCGACGCGTTAAACGAAAAACCGTCCCCGTCCGCGCGCCACGTAATTTCCGGCGAGCTTATCTCAACATACCTGCAGCCGCAATGGCTCCCGTTTTCCTGCGGCTTTACATAGTCCTCGTGCAGCTCGTCAACTCCCGCGCGGAACACCCCGATATACGAAGCGCCGTTTTTATCCTCGTAGCTCTCGTACGGACCAAAGCCGTAATATTTCACCTTATCGAATTCCTCGCTTAAAAACGCCCTCACCCCAAAGCGTGGCAGATACGGCATATCGGAGTTCTTTTTGCATTTTATGTCAACCGTAACCGAGCCGTTCGCGTCGATAGTGTAAACCGCTTTAATTTCGGCTATCTGCTGAATGAACGCCGCCGCGATCGAAACCGTGCAGCTTATTTTCACAACGCCGTTATTTTCAGCCGCCACGTCATAGCAGCGCGCCGCAATACGGTCATAGCCCGCGTTTTTCCACGTTTCGGCTACACTCCTGTCATTATCGGTAGGAGCGCGCCAAATGTTCCACTCCATCGGCTTTTCGAGAATATTTTTACCGCCGATATTTATTTTATTGAATATTCCCGTGAGCTTATCAAATTCATACTCAAATCCTTTTCCGCGCACCGTAACGCGTGTTTCGCTTTCGTCAACCGACATATCGCCGCACACGGGAGCGTATTCCTTCCTCTCGCCCGCCGACAGCAAAAGCTGGTCAAATCCGAGCGGATTTCCCGCCTTAACGAGCGGCTCGTCATGCTTCTGATAATAGTAAATATTTATAAAATACTCGCCGTCATCCGCCGCCTTATACGGAATTTCAACAGCCGCCTTTTCATGCGGAGCGATCGCCGGCAATTCAAACGGTTTGCGCTCGATCGCCTCGCCGTTTTTGAGTATTTCGTATTCCGCGTAAATTTTCTCGTTTATTTCCGCAAAATCAAGCTTATTTTCGAGTATAATTTTATCATTTTCTATTTTCGCGGACAGCGGACGGATCGCGTTTTTATACTCGTAAAGCGAGACATGCGGCGTTCTGTCCGGTCTTACCATTCCGTCCATGCAGAAGTTTTCGTCATGTGGAAACTCGCCGAAATCGCCGCCGTAGAAATATTTCTTCCTGCCGTTTTCCTCACCCATATAAACCGCGTGGTCACACCATTCCCAGACGAAACCGCCCATAAAACCATCGTACTTATCCATCAGCTCCTGATATTCCTTAATGCCACCTGGACCGTTGCCCATAGCGTGGATATACTCGCACTGCATAAACGGCTTTTTGTTCTCGGGATCAGAAAAATAACTTTCTATCCAGTCCGTATCGGCATACATCCTGCTCATCAAATCGAGCATAGACGTATCGTTTTTCCAGCCGCCCGTCTCATGGATACTGCTTTCGTAATGAGTAGCGCGCGTGCCGTCGTACGATTTGATCCATCTGCCCGCGTCCTCAAAGCTCTTTCCCCAGCCGCCCTCGTTGCCGAGCGACCAGATAATAACGCATGGGCGGTTCTTGTCGCGCATAACGTTGCGCTTTACGCGGTCAACGATCGCGTCATGGAATCTCTCATCCTGCGCCAAAAGCCCAAACGTTTCTTCATAAGAGCCGCCGTAAATGGTAACGCATCCGTGGATCTCTATATCCGACTCGTCAATAACGTAAAAGCCGTACTCGTCGCAAAGCTCGGTAAACCACGGCGAGTTAGGATAGTGGCTCGTGCGTATCGCGTTTATGTTGCTCTCCTTCATCAGCCGCAAATCAACCATAGCCTGCTCGCGGCTTATCGTATAACCCGTAACGGGGTCGCTGTCGTGGCGGTTCACGCCCTTTAATCGGATCTTCACTCCATTTACATAAAACTTTCCGTCATGTACACTGACCTCGCGGATACCGACCTTCTGAACGATCACCTCTCCCGCTGCTTCGATTATAAGCGTGTAAAGAACAGGATTTTCCGCATTCCACAAGATTGGGTTTTCCACGTCAAACTCAACGCTTTTACCCGACATTTTCCCTATCCGCGTACCGTCCGGAGCAAAAAGCGTAAAATCCGCTTCACGGTCCGCGTCAACAGTCACTTTGCCGTTTTGATACGTCTTTATAAAAAAGTCGCGTATATGATTTTCCGGTCTTTTCAAAATATACACATCGCGGAAAATGCCGCTCATACGCAGCTTGTCCTGATCCTCCAAATAGCTTCCGTCGCACCACTTTAAATTCAGCACGCGGATTTGATTTTCTCCGTTTTTCACATACGGCGTTATATCAAATTCCGAAGTCGAGTGCGAAACCTGGCTGTATCCCGCAAAGCAGCCGTTCACCCACAAATAAAAGCAAGAATCAACGCCTTCAAAGTTTACATAATACTTCTCCCCCGCCTTCGTTTCGAGCTCAAAATCCCTGACATACGCGCCGCACGGATTCGTATGCGGAACATACGGCGGCTCGAACGGGAACGGGTAACGCACGTTCGTATACTGGTGATGATCGTATCCAAGAGTCTGCCAGCATGACGGTACGGGAACCGTGTCAAACGAATCAACATCCCATTCCTCCGGCACATCGTAAATGCTGTCATAATATTTAAACCGCCACTCACCGCACAGATTTACAAATCTGTCCGACATTTCGCGCGGCTCGGTAAGCGCGGCTGTTTTGTCCGAAAACGGTATATAATACGCCCTGTCCGGCTCCGTACCGATATGGAGCGCGGCGGGGTTTTCAAAGTATCTCTCGATCTTCATTTTAAGTCCTCCGTAATTAAGAAATTTATCTAAAACATTCTAACATAGTTTCTATTTTAAGTCAATCAAAAATATATCATTTTGTAAATAAAAATTAAAGCTTGAGCAATTGAATAATATAATCTGTAATACAGCTCAAGCCTTGCCTATTGTTTTATAATTTATTCGGAATTCTATAGGAAAAAAAGGCGGTCAGTGACCGCCAAGTTATCGTTATCTGAGCGCGCGCAAAGCATTCAAAACCGCCAGCAGAGCAACTCCCACGTCGGCGAAAATTGCCATCCACATAGTGCTCAGTCCCAACGCGCTCATTACCATTACAAGTGCTTTTATTCCTAGCGCAAACGCTATGTTCTGTTTAATAATTCCCATCGTTTTTTTTGAGATTTTTATTCCCTTCAGGAGCTTTGAAGGCTCGTCGGTCATCAGAACAATATCAGCAGCCTCTATAGCGCTGTCAGCGCCAAGCCCGCCCATAGCCACGCCTATGTCGGCAAGCGACAATACCGGTGCGTCATTAATTCCGTCGCCTACAAACGCACATGTGCGGTTACCGCTTTTCCGCGATATAATTTCCTCCGTTTTCGCAACCTTATCCTGCGGCAGGAGCTGCGCGTGATATTCGCGTATTCCGAGCCTTCCGGCAACGTCAGCGGCGGATTTCTCCGCATCACCGGTGAGCATGATGGTACTTACTCCGGCAGCGTTAAGCCCTTCAATTGTCAAACGGCTGTCGGGCTTGATTTCGTCAGAAATTACAATATATCCCATATATTTCCCATCCTGCGCGACGTAAACAACGCTGCCGCTTTCTGCTGCGTCAGGAACATCTATTCCTTTTAACAGCTTAGCGTTTCCCGCGAGCACTTCATGTCCGTTTATTTTCGCGGATATGCCCATGCCGGAATACTCGGTATAGTCGGATATTTCGTCCTTATCAATCTCGCCATACGCGCTTTTAATCGAGACCGCAATCGGGTGATTAGAGTAATATTCCGCATATGCCGCGAGCTTTAAAAGCTCCTTTTCGTCCGCACCGCAAATCCTGCTTACACGGAACTCGCCTTTGGTGAGAGTCCCCGTTTTATCAAAAACTACACTTTCCAATTTCGACAGCGCCTCAAGATAATTGCCGCCCTTGACAAGAATACCGTTACGCGACGCGCAGCCTATTCCCGCGAAGAAGCCGAGCGGAATTGAAACAACCAGCGCGCACGGACACGATACTACGAGGAATATAAGCCCACGGTAAATCCACTTCGAGAATTCGTCATGGAGCGCCAGCGGCGGAATGAACATAAGAAGCGCCGCTAAACAAACCACAATAGGAGTGTAAATCCGCGCAAATGCTGTAATAAATTTTTCTGATTTCGCCTTCTTGCCCTGCGCGCTCTCAACCATCTCAAGTATCTTTGAAACCGTGCTGTCGTGATACGCCTTTGTTACGCGTATTCTGAGCGGCGAGCCGGTGTTTATGCTTCCGCTGAGCGCCTCGTCGTCCGCCCTCACTGCGCGCGGAACGCTTTCGCCGGTCAAAGCACTTGTGTCAAGATACGATTCACCGCTTACAACAACTCCGTCAAGCGGTATTTTTTCACCGTTTTTGACAATAATTATATCGCCTATTGAAACCTCATCCGGAGAAATTCGCTTAATTTGTCCGTCCGTTTCAATATTCGCGTAATCGGGACGAATATCCATCAGCTCCGTAATTGACTTGCGGCTTTTCTCCACGGCCATATCCTGCAGGCTTTCGCCAATCTGATAGAACAGCATTACGGCGACCGCTTCCGGGTGCTCGCCGACGATAAACGCGCCTATGCTCGCGACAGCCATCAGAAAATTCTCGTCAAAAACATGACCTTTAAACAAGTTTTTAACCGCCCTCAGAACTATATCATAGCCGAGAATTATATACGCGGACACAAACAGAATCGTAGACAGCGGCTCTCTTTTAAGTATCAGCGCCGCCGCGAAAATCGCCGCTCCCACGATAATCCGCGCAAGCATCACCCTGCCGTTTTCCTCGCCGTGGTCACAGCCGCATCCGCAGCCGTGGTCGTGGCAGGAACAGCAAGCGTCCTCGTGAGCGTGACATCCGCAGTGGCTGTGATGATCGTCATTATGCTCAGGATTATGAGCACCGCCGCAATGCTCATGTTCTTTATGTAGTTCTGTTCCCTTTTCCATAATATTGCCCTCCAAATCATTGAACATATGAACAATTGCTCATGTATTCATTATATGCCATTATATTCATTTTGTCAATAGGAAAATTAAAAAATATAAAAAAATTATTTTTATTTAATTCGCGGCAAATAGAGACGTTTCATGATATGGCGATTATGCGGCTAATAAAACGTTATTGCACAGAAAAACGGCTGATTTTACGATAAAATCAGCCGTTCTTCATATATAAAAATTTAAAAACCATTCAAGCTTTGTGAGATTTTTAATCCTGTTTATCCGTCTACTCTGTTTCGTCTTTGTCCGAGTTGAAACGCCTGAATATTTCTGTAAATTTCCTTCATGCAGCGCACACGCGACTCATACGCGCCCCACGCCATATGCGGAGTAAGAATCACATTGTCAAAATCAAGTATACTGTTATACGGGCTAAGAGGCTGAATAGGTTCTTCGGTATACACGTCTATACCTATTCCTCCTATGCGTTTCTCTATCACCGCGTCGGTCAGCGCCCGCTCGTCAACAACCGCTCCTCTGGCTGTATTTATCAAAACCGCGTCTTTTTTCATAAGCGCTATTTGCTCAGCGCCTATCATTTTACGCGTCCTGTCGGTAAGAGGAACGTGAATTGATATTATATCCGCTTGTTTACATAAATCATTTATCGAGGAAACGCAATTATAAACAGGATTATTTTTGCGCGTATACGCAATACAATCCGCTCCGAGCGCGTCGGCGATCGCAAGCACCTTTTTACCGATATTGCCGAGTCCCACAACGCCCCATGTCATGCCGGAAATTTCGTGAAATACAGGTTCTAAATGATTTTGCAGCCCGCTGTTCAGATATCTGTAATCCTTTACATATTTGTCGTATTCCCTAAGATGCATAACAAGCGAAAGCGCCATTGAAACGGTTAACTGCGCTACCGAATCGGTAGAGTAGCCCTTTACGTTGCACACGCCTATCTCATGCCGCCAGCAGTAGTTTAAATCTATATTGTCAAAGCCTGTCGCTGTGACGCATATGAGCTTCAAATCCTTCGCGTCGCCGAGGTTTTCACGATTGAGCTTAACCTTATTCACTATCACAACATCGGCGTTTCTGATACGGTATGTAACCTGATAATCGTCCGTCATAGGATATGCGGTGAAATCGCCGAGCTTTTTGAAGAGCGACAAATCAAGATCGTCGCCGAGCGTTTTCGCGTCAAGCATAACAATTTTCATAACTAACCCTCCTTCGACAAAAGACTATTCAGCTTCTCCCATAATTCCGGACGATATTTTTTCAGATTTACCGGCACGAAATCTCTGTTCACAAACCCGTGCTGCGTTCTGCCCTCAGCCATAAGATTGCGCTCGGGCAGCTTATACACTTCGTAATTAAACTCGCACCGCGCCACGGTCAGCTTCACCAGTCTGCAGGTTATAACGACCTCGTCCTCGTATTTCAGCCCGTAATGATATTTCGCTCCCGTCTCGGTGAGCGGCAGCATAACGCCGTCCTTTTCCATTTCGGAATACGTAGTCCCCGCCTGCTTTATAAAGTCTGTCCTCGCGACCTCAAACCACGGGTAATATCGTGAATGATGTACTATGCCCATCATATCGGTTTCCGCGTAGCGCACTGTCAGGAATGTTTCACTTGTGTATGACATTGATTTACCTTCTTTACAATAAATTCTCTGTTCCCGAATAAACCAGTCCGTGACCGCCGTCTATCGTAATCGTCGTGCCGCTCTTTAATATCTTCGTAGCTCCAGAAGCCTCTGTAATAACGGGAATATCAAGCGCCATCGCGAGGATAACCGCGTTGCTCGATTCGCCCTTTTCCTCCGATACGATACCCGACGCTTTCTTGAGAATCGGGATCATCTCAACCGTTACCTTATCGGTTACAAGGATATCGCCCTCCTCAAACGTCTTTGCGAGCATCTGCGCGTCTGTCGCGACGCATACGTTAGCCGTCTTATGGAGCTTCGTCATGCCGCGTCCGGTTACGAGAATATGACCGACAAGGTGAACCTTCATAATGTTCGTCGTACCGGAAATACCCATCGGAGCGCCGCCCGTGATAACAACGAGGTCGCCGTCCTTAACAAGTCCTGTCGTCTGAGCGCATTCAACAGCGTGGTCAAAAAGTTCGTCCGTATTATCTCTCGCCTCGCTCATGATGGGAACGATACCCCACGAAAGATTGAGCTGGCGGCGCGCCTTAACGCTCAGCGTAGGAGCGATTATCGGGCACTGAGGGCGGAAACGCGATAACTGCAAAGCCGTGCCGCCCGAATATGTAAGCGCGATTACCGCCGCCGCACGCAAATCGTGAGCCGTCGTACATGTAGCGTGGCTGATAGCGTTCGACACGTCCATACGCGAATCGAACTCCATATTTTCAAGACGCTTTACGTAGTTTATTTCCCTCTCTGTTCTCTCCGCAATCATCGCCATTGTTTTAACCGTTTCAACCGGGTATTTGCCTATCGCGGTCTCGCCCGAAAGCATAATAGCGCTTGTTCCGTCGTATATGGCGTTCGCGACGTCGGTCGTTTCCGCTCTTGTCGGGCGCGGATTTCTTATCATGGAATCGAGCATCTGCGTAGCCGTGATAACAGCCTTGCCGGCTCTGTAGGTTTTCTTTATAAGGCTTTTCTGTATAACCGGGAGATCCTGCATATCGATCTCAACGCCCATATCACCGCGCGCAACCATGATACCGTTCGACGCGCGGATTATATCGTCTATATTGTCAACGCCCTCGGCGTTTTCTATCTTCGCGATTATATTTATATCCGAACCGCCGTTCTTTTCAAGGAGATGTCTTATTTCGAGAACATCGTTTGCCGTGCGGACGAACGAAGCCGCGATAAAGTCAACGTCCTGCTCGATACCGAACAGTATGTCGTCGATATCCTTTTGGCTCATATACGGCATTGAAAGCGACACATTCGGCACGTTTACGCCCTTTTTATTGGAAATAACGCCGCCGTTTTTGACCTCGCACACGATTTTTGTGCTCTTGACGCTGACAACTTCCATCTCGATAAGACCGTCGTCGATAAGTATTCTCGTGCCTTTTTTAACGTCCTTCGGCAAATCCGGATATGTAATCGAAACCTGGTTCTCGTCGCCCTCCACGTCTTCGGTGCAGAGCGTAAATTTCTGACCTTCGACAAGCGTTACCTTGCCGTCTCTGAAATCCTTAATTCTTATTTCCGGTCCTTTTGTGTCGAGCAAAATCGCAACCGGAATATCAAGCTCCTCGCGCACCTTTTTAATGCGGTTCATTCTCACGAGCGCCTCCTCGTGCGTGCCGTGCGAAAAGTTTAAGCGCGCCACGTCCATACCCGCGAGCATAAGATCGCGCAGCACCGCCTCGCTGTCCGTAGCCGGACCCATTGTGCAGACAATTTTTGTTTTTCTCATAATGTTACTCCCCTCTCTGTTTTGATATTTATTTTATAAAAACGGCTGTCCGCCTGACAGCCTTTGTTGTACGTGCTTGGTATCGGAAAATTATGATTCGCTCGCGCGGGTGCGCGCTCTGAATCATTTTCTTACTCGGTATAACTCCATTGAACGCCCGTCGGGGTGTCTTTGAGAACTATGTTCATTTCCTTCAGCTTATCGCGTATAGCGTCCGCCTCAGCCCAGTTTTTCTCCGCGCGCGCTTTGCTGCGCTTCTCTATCAATTCCTCTATTTCCGCGTCAATCGACTTCTTTTCTTTTTGGAACAGTCCCAAAACGCCGCCGAGCTCGCGGATAAGTCCGAGCGTTTTTTCGATTATCGCCCTTGAGCTTTCACTCGTCAGCTCGGTATTCGCCGCGTACACTATATCGAATATCGCCGCCGTGGCTCCCGCGGTGTTTAAATCATCGTCCATCGCCTCTATGAATTTCGACTTGAATCCGTCGAGCTTTTCCGATAATTCCGTTTCCTCCATCGCTTTATCGGACGCGCTTTTCATCATAAATTCCAAATTGTCAATGCATGTGTAAACACGCTCGACAGCCGATTTCGCCTGTTCCATCAGCGCGTCGGAAAAGTTTATCGGGCTTCTGTAGTGCGCCGACAAAATGAAAAACCTGATTATCTCGCCGTCGTAGCTCTTTCTTATGTCACGCACGGTAAAGAAATTGCCGAGCGATTTACTCATTTTCTTTCCGTCAAGATTAATATATCCGTTGTGCATCCAGTAATTCGAGAACTGGCAGCCGTTCGCGCATTCGCTTTGAGCGATTTCGTTTTCGTGGTGCGGGAAAATCAAGTCGCCGCCGCCCGCGTGAAGGTCGATCGTCTTGCCGAGATACTTGTTTGCCATTGCGCTGCACTCTATATGCCAGCCCGGCCTGCCCATTCCCCACGGACTTTCCCAAGCGGGCTCGCCCTTCTTCTGCTTTTTCCATACGGCGAAGTCCATAGGATCGCGCTTTTTCTCGCCTACTTCAATTCTCGCTCCCGCTTCGAGATCCTCCAGCGGCTGCTGCGAAAGCTTGCCGTAGTCCTTGAACTGCTTGGTCGCGAAATACACGTCTCCGTCAACGTCATACGCGTAGCCGTTGTCAACGAGATGCTTTATAATATCGATTATCGCGTCGATGTTTTCCGTCGCCTTCGGATGGATCGTAGCCTTTTCGATACCGAGCGCCTTCGCATCGTCGAAATATTCGCCTATAAACCGGTCGGCAAGCTCCTTTACAGTGATTCCCTCCTCATTGGCGCGCTTGATCATCTTGTCGTCTATGTCCGTAAAATTCTGCACGAACTTTACCCTTGTTCCCCTGTATTCGAGGTATCGGCGCATTGTGTCAAACACTATCGCCGGACGCGCGTTGCCAATGTGGATATAGTCGTACACCGTCGGCCCGCACGCGTACATTTTTACCTCGTCTTTATCTATCGGAACAAATTCCTCTTTCTTTCTTGTTAATGTGTTATATATCTTCATATTTCCCTATAATTTCCTTTATATATATATTTATACTAATTATATCGCAGTTTCACAAAAATTACAATATAATTTTTAATAAAATTTATTTAGCATAGCTGCATACCCATTCGCTCACGCTGTCACTCGTAAGCGGACCGAGCCAGCCGTTAAAATCAGACTTATATAATCTGCCGCTGTCCGCGCTTTTCACATACGCGTTGTTACCGATAATTTTGTAATCCGCGATATTTCCTTTGTAAATTTCAATCATATTCTCGCCCGAAAGACCGCTTACATACAAACCGTCATACGTGCTGAACAACCGCCCGTTCACGGCTTTTACATCGTCCGCAT
Source organism: uncultured Clostridia bacterium (assembly GCA_947627795.1). Lineage (GTDB taxonomy): Bacteria > Bacillota > Clostridia > UBA1381 > UBA1381 > CANQXJ01. The sequence goes on along the minus strand of CANQXJ010000001.1, from coordinate 7,363 downwards.
AACATACGTATTTACCGTCGCTTCCGTCGAGGTTTATACTGTAAACCTCCTCGCGCATCTTGTTTTTATAGTAAATCGTATTGCCCCATTGCGTCAGAAGCTCGGTATGGAAGGTTTGCTCGTCCGCCGCGGCAATCACACGGTCGTTGCCGCCGTCTATCCCTACGCCGCATATGTTCTGATTATCCATGTCCACGTAAAGAAGCGTGTCGGTTTCCTGCTGGTTAGCACATATCATCGAGCCGCGGTTATTGATTGAGCTGCCGCCGTAGCCCTGCGCGTCAAACCTGAATATATTATGGTACCAAGCGTGGTTTTCCACGAACACGCGTCCGTTAATAAACGAGCAGTTGAACGGATAAAGCGTGATATTATCGCCCAAGGACATGGTGTTTTGGAACGAGCCGTCCTTTGACAGGACATACATCCTGTCGTCGCCGTCTATGTTGTAGTATATGTAATCTCCGTGCATCTCAGCGTATTTTACCTTATCGTTTGTCAAAAGCAGCTTATTCGTCCCGTCAAAGCTCATCCTATAAAGCGAGCCGGCATACCTCGGCGTGCTTGTTCCCTCAACGAAATAAATATACGCGTCGTCCGCGCCGAGCACGTATGTATCCTCGTATGTCATTGTCTGCTCCATACCGGTGAACTGATCCACGCGGTGAAGAACCGTCCCCTCGCCGTCTACATAATAATACACGTAATCGTCATAGTACCTCAGAGTATTCACGCTCTTGTCAAGCACCTTACGGCGGTTTCCTCCGTTTGAGTCGATTGAATACAGCCTGTTCCCGTCAGTGGCTGAGGTATAGTATATTCTGCCCTCCGACGTTGGCTGAGTTATCGCGACGGTCTGCGAATTTCCGCTCCACCACACCTTTGCCTTCATAGCTTCTGAAACGGCTCTCACCGGCACAAATGTGCGGTCATCCATGATCATAGCGGGCACGTCGAGAGTAACCGTGTCGGTCCACGCGGCTTCGCCGTTTGATTTCGTAATTCCCATACCCATTTGCGGCGAATTTATCTCAAGCGACATGAACTCGCCGTTCTTGCTTGCCCAGACAGTGTTATTCTCTCCGTCCCACGACACCTCTGCGCCGAGAGCCTCAAATATTGCTCTAACGGGAACGAGAACTCTGTCATTTACGTTTCTCGGCGGAGCGTCGCATTCAAGCGGCGCGCCGTTTATAGTAATGCTTATCCCTTCGGCGCGGACAGCAGCCGCGCTGAAAAGCACCGCAAATACGCACGCGATTAAAACCGCTGCTTTTTTCATAACAATTATCTCCTTTTTCGTTAAGTATACAAGCGTCAAGAAAATCTGTCTATTGATATTTCCTCCCCTTCGCGATGACCGTCGCCGCGAACTTCGGAAGCTCCATCATTCTCCCCGCGCGCCACGGCTCCTTGCATAATCTGTAGAACCATTCAAGTCCCGTTTTGCAGAAAAACTCCGGCGCGCGCTCGGTGCGTTCCGCGAATATATCGAGACTGCCGCCGATTCCCATTGCCGCGCGGACGTTCAGCTCGTCCTTATGGCGGTCTATCCACTGTTCCTGCTTCGGAGCGCCGAGACACACGAACAGCAAATCAGCGCCCGACGCGTTGATCTCCGCGACAATATCGGCTTCATCCTCGGGCTTAAAATAGCCGTTGCGCGTGCCGACGATATTGAGGTACGGATATTTTTTTAGTAAATTCGTTTCCGCTTCCTCCGCGACGCCCGGCTTTCCGCCGAAAAGGAACAGCTTGTGCTCGGTATTGTTTATTTTTTCAATTAATTTACACGCTATGTCGTATCCCGCCGCGCGCTCGGTTATCGGCTTTTTGAGTATTTTCGACGCGTAAACCACGCCTATCCCGTCGGCAGTAAGAAGCGACGCGCGGTTTAAAAGCCCGCAGAATTCCGGATCCTTGTACGCAGCCATGATTATTTCGGAATTCGGCGTGAATACCGAATGGAATTTGTCCTCATCGAGAAAGCCCAAAATAGTGCTTACCGCTTCGTCAATAGTGGCTGTATCAACCTTTACGCCGAGTATATTTACTTTATCCATAATTTCTCTCCCGTTATTTTATTTTTACCGCCGTCCTACGCGTAAAATCCGTAGGGCGGTCATTGGCCGCCCGTTTATCTGTCCTCTAATTTTATGTATTCTTTGCTTTTTGAGATAGATTTGTACGCCGGACGGATAATTCTCGCGCCGCCCTGAACCTCCTCGAGTATATGCGCGCTCCAGCCTGCTATTCTCGAAATTGCGAACAGCGGCGTGTACATATCGCTCGGAATGCCGAGCATTTTGTAAACGAATCCCGAATACATATCTACGTTCGCGCACATCACCTTTGAATTATGCCTTACCTCCGCGAAAAGCGCCGGAGTGAGCCTTTCTATCAGGCAGTACAAATTATACTCGTCCTCAAACTCGGGCTTTAATCCCACAAGCTGCGACGCTTTTTCTTTTAAAAGCACGCATCGGGGATCGCTGTAGGTGTATATCGCGTGTCCCATTCCGTAAATTAAGCCCGACCGGTCGAACGCGTCCTTTTTAAGGATTTTAACGAGATAGTCCGAAACCTCGCCCTCGTCCTTCCAGTCCTTTACGTTCGCCTTTATTTCCTCCATCATGCCCATTACCTTAGCGTTCGCGCCGCCGTGCTTGGGCCCTTTAAGCGAGCCTATAGCCGCCGCGACAGCCGAGTATGTATCCGTGCCCGACGACGATACCACTCTCGCGGTAAACGCCGAGTTGTTTCCGCCGCCGTGCTCCGCGTGGACCATGAGCATCAAATCAAGCATTTCCGCCTCTTCGCGCGTGTACTTGTTGTCGGGGCGAAGCATGAACAGCAGGTTTTCCGCCGTCGATAAGTCGGGCTGCGGCGTGTGAAGATACAGGCTGCCGCCCTCGTAGTAGTGGTTCTTCGCCTGATAGCCGTACGCCGCCGTGACGGGCAGACGCGCTATCAGCTCAACCGACTGACGGAGAATGTTTCCGAGGCTCAGATCGTCGGGGTTTCCGTCGTACGAGTAAAACGCGAGTACCGAGCGCGCCATTTTGTTCATTATATTCGTGCTCGGCGCTTTCAAAATCATATCCTCCGCGAAGCCGTGCGGGAGCGTACGCATTTTACCTATCAGCTTTGAAAAATTTTCAAGCTCGCCTTTTTCGGGCAAATCGCCGAACAGCAGGAGATACACTACCTCCTCGAAGCCGAAGCGGTTCTCCTTTTCGCAGTTTCGTACCAAATCTAAAATATCGTAGCCCCTGTAGCGGAGATGTCCCTCCATAGGGATCTTCTCGCCGTCCTCTATATAGTAGCCGTTGACCGAGCCGACCGCCGTAAGACCCGCGACAACGCCCGTGCCGTCGTCGTTTCTTAAACCGCGTTTTACGTCGTATTTTTTAAATATTTCGCGCGGGAACGGCGTGTAAATATTAGCCGCCTTCGCGCCGAAATGCTCGCCCAGCATTTGCCTTGCTTCCGTTATTGTTTTACTGTTCATATCGTCACTGTCCTTTCCGCGTTTTTGCGCGTTATCTTTTATTGAATATATGTGTCTGTGTTCCGGAAATACATGATGACCGTACTATGCACGGGCGGCCAATGACCGCCCCTACGGGGGTTGTTCGCCGTGCTGCGGGCGTTATAATAAGCTCATCTGCGAATCCTCTTTTTTCAGAAAACAGCCGACCGCCGGAATGTTTTTCGTGGTGTAGTATTTCAGATTTTCCAGTCCGCTGTCCTCCGCTTTCATCACTCTCGCTATCTTCGCGCCCTTCTTTTTGAGCGTCATGACCTGTACGCCCTGAGTGCTCTTTGTGGCTTTGAGCGGCACTTTTTCGGTGTTGAGACATAAAACCTTATTATTGTCCGACATGACCACGATATCCTCGTCCTTCTCGATAAAGCGTATATCGCACACCGGCGACTTATCGCTGTACGCGCCTACGAGCTTTTTCCTGTTCGTTTTCGTTTCGTAATTTTTAAGCTCCACCTTCGCCATTTTGCCGTTCTTGAACGTGAACAGCATCATGCCCGAGTAATCTGTCGTAACTACAGTATACAATATTTTCTCGTCATCTTCAAGCCCCAATATTCCCGGGAGATATTCGCCCATCGCGCTTACCTTCGAGTCGGCTAAATCGTACGTTTTCATCTTGTACGCGGCGCACTTGTTCGAGAAGAATATAAGCTCCGATTTATTCGTAGTTTCGATCGTCTGAATGACCTCGTCGTCCTCCTTGAGCTTATGTTCGGTCGTCGTCGAACGCAGCGATACCGCCGAAACCTTCTTTATATAGTTTTCGCGCGTGAAGAAGATAGTGAGAGCGTAATCCTCTATGTGGTGCTCCTCCTTATATACGTCCAAGTTCTCGCCGCTGATAAGCTCCGTTTTCCTGTCCTTGCCGTACTTTTTCGCTATTTCCCTAAGCTGCTTCGCGATAAGCTTTTTTATCTCCTTGTCGCTCGCGAGTATGCGGTTAAGCTCCTCCAGTTCCTCCATGAGCTTCTCTATTTCGGCTGTCTTATTCAAAATGTACTCGCGGTTTAAATTTCTCAGCTTTATTTCCGCGATATACTCCGCCTGTATCTCGTCTATGCCGAAGCCGTCCATGAGGTTCGGGACAACGTCCTGTTCGCGCTCGGTGCGGCGGATTATCGACACGGCTTTGTCTATGTCGAGCAGTATTTTTTTAAGACCGGTCAGCAGATGCAGCCTGTCGCTTTTTTTCTTTATGTCGTATTTCAGACTGTTTTTCACGCAGCCCATGCGGAAATCTATCCAGTGCAGCAGGATGTCCTTTATTCCGAGCACCATCGGGACGCTTTTTATGAGTATGTTGAAATTGCAGCTGAAGCTGTCCTCCAAGGGAGTCAGCTTATACAGCTTTGTCATGAGCGCGTCGGGATCTGTGCCGCGCTTTAAATCGAGAGTTACCTTAAAGCCCGAAAGCCCTGTTTCGTCGCGCGCGTCGGACACCTCGCGAAGCTTGCCCGCCTTGATAAGCTCCATGATTTTTCCGATTATCGCCTCGGATGTGGTTGTGTACGGGATCTCCGTCACCTCTATGCAGTTGTTGGATTTATCGTAATTGTATCTCGCGCGGAGCTTGAAGCTACCGCGTCCCGTTTCGTATATCGCGCGCATTTCGTCCTTGTTGTAAATCAGCTTCGCGCCGAGCGGGAAGTCTGGCGCGGGCATTATTTCAAGCAGCTCGTCAGCCGTGACCTTGTCGCTTTTGAGGCACACTATAGCCGCCTCGCATACCTCGCGCAGATTGAACGAGCAGATATTGCTCGCCATTCCGACCGCGATTCCCTGATTGGGGTTTACGAGCACGTTCGGGAACGTCACGGGGAGCAGCGTCGGCTCCTTCATTTCGCCGTCGTAGCTGTCCACGAACGGCACCGTGTCCTTGTTTATGTCGCCGAACAGCTCGCGGCAGATAGGCTCTAACTTTACCTCGGTATATCTCGAAGCCGCGTACGCCATATCGCGCGAATACTGCTTGCCGAAGTTACCCTTCGACTCCACAAGCGGGTGCAGAAGCGACTCGTTTCCGCGCGTCAGACGCACCATTGTTTCGTAAATCGCCGCGTCGCCGTGGGGATTTAATTTCATCGTCTGCCCGACCACGTTCGCCGATTTCGTTAGCTTGCCGTCGAGAAGCCCCATTTTGTACATCGTATAGAGAAGCTTCCTGTGCGCGGGCTTTAAGCCGTCGATTTCGGGTATCGCGCGCGACATTATAACGCTCATCGCGTAGGGCATGAAGTTTTTTTCAAGCGTCTGCGTGACGGGCTGTTCCTCTATCGGCGCGGGTTTTATTATGATTGGTTCTTGTTTTTTTCTTGGCATGTGTGTTTTCTCCTGTTTATTTGATAACTGCTACGAAAGGCCCCCTTGTTAAAGGGGGGCTGTCAGCGTAGCTGACTGGGGGATTCCTTCGCTATTTAAAACTTGAATCCCTCCACCGCTACGCGGTCCCCCTCCCTTTGACAAGGGAGGCTAAATCATCTATGATAGATCTAACATTTCCGTATACAATGCGCCTTTTTCGGCTATATAGTCCTTGCGTTTTTGTAAATCGTCGCCTAAGAGCATATCGAACATCATGGCGGTGCGTTCCATGCTTTCGGGGGTTACGCGGATAAGCCGGCGCGTGGCGGGGTTCATTGTCGTGAGGCTCATCATGTCGGGCTCGTTTTCGCCTAAGCCCTTCGAGCGCTTTATGTCGAAATCATCCTTATCCTTTGACAAGCCCTCTTTGGCGAGCTTCTCCACAATAGCGTCCTTTTCCGCGTCGGTGTACGCGAAAAGCTGCTCGCCCTTGCGCTTTGTTTTCGTGATAGCTATTTCGTAAAGCGGAGATTCGGCGATATACACCTTACCCGCTTCGATAAGCGTAGGCATCAGGCGGTATATCATCGTCAGCACCTGCGTTCTTATATGATAGCCGTCCACGTCCGCGTCGGTGCAGACGATCACTTTATCCCAGCGCAGACTGTTCAAATCAAAGCCGCCGAAGTCCTTGTTGTGCTTCGTTTTTATCTCCACTCCGCAGCCGAGCACACGTATTAAATCAACTATTACGTCGCTTTTGAAAATCTTCGGATAATCCGCTTTAAGGCAGTTTAAAATTTTACCGCGAAGCGGCATTACAGCCTGGAACGACGCGTCTCTCGCCAGCTTTACCGAGCCGAGCGCCGAGTCGCCCTCCACTATATAGACCTCGCATTTCGACGGATCCTTCAATCTGCACGGCACGAATTTTTCCACCTTGTTCGTAACGTCCATTGAGCCCGAGAGCTTCTTCTTTATGTCTATTCTCGCGCTCTCCGCCTTTTCGCGGCTGCGCTTGTTTACGAGCACTTGATTCGCAATTTTTTCCGCGTCGTTTTTGTTCTCAATGAAATACACCTCAAGCTGCGCGCGCAGAAATTCCGTCATAGCATCCTGAATAAACTTGTTGTTTATTGCCTTTTTGGTCTGATTCTCATAGCTTGTCTGCGTTGAAAACGAGTTAATCACAAGCGCGAGACTGTCGGCGACGTCGTTGAAATTTATTTTCGATTCGTTCTTATTATATTTGTTGTTTTGCTTTAAATACCTGTCGATCGCGTACACGAACGCGTTTTTTACAGCTTTATCAGGCGAGCCGCCGTGCTCCAAGAAGCTCGAATTGTGATAGTATTCAAGCATATTCACATCATTCGAGAAGCAGAACGCTATCTGCATCTTCATTTTGTAGTCGTCCTTGTCCTCCCTGTCGCGTCCGCTGCGCTCGGTTTCCCACGTCACAACGTCGGTGAGCCGCTTTTCGCCCACCGCGTCGCTCACGTAATCGACTAT